>NZ_JBLYNV010000025.1:0-73017 GCF_049310165.1 Endozoicomonas sp. ALE010
GACCAGGGGGGAAGGCTCCCCTGGCTGGCCTGCACCCACGTCTGCCCCCCGGTTCAGCAGGGCACGGATGGTCCTGATATCGCCCTCCTTTGCTGCCGTGATCATCTGCTGCCGCCAGTCCGGGGGCAGGGTGAGGATTTCCAGCTCTACGGTCTCAATGACTCTGCGCCCCACGGGGCACGTCAGGTGATCATCGGTCCAGGTGGTAAGGCAGTTAAGGTGGAATTTATGTCCGCAAGGCCTGGCTATGGTGACGTGCCTGCCCGCAAATTCCGGGTCTTCAGGTCGGTAGAGATCATCGTGGCATATCGGGCAGATTGCATTCTCAGTGGGTATGGCTTCTGCCGGACTGGAGGGAATGCTGTCCATGTAAGAGACTTTTTCACTTACGTTTTCTGGGTTGGTTACTCAGACCGGGTAAACGCCAAAAAGATCCAATAACCAGGCGCTAAAAACTCAAAAAAAGACCTGCAGGATCCGATACCTGTCGTGTTTTCCAACGACCGCGATGAGCATGAAGATTTGTACCTTGAGAAAAGACGACGATCACCAAATAAAGCACCAGTCTTCAGCGCAATAGGGCGTCAGAAACACAGGCGTTGCCAGGGGGGGCGGGTGCAGGCCAGTGAGTCCACCGCCCCCTGACCGCTATGGACCCCGCCTTCAGAGGCTGTTGCAGGTTTGCTGCGTACCAGATAACCGGCGTACCCCATATCACTGGTCAGGGAGTGCCCATCCAGGTGCAGGGTGAACATGCCGATCTCACTGATCAGGTTATCTACCGGTTGTGCTTCACCATTTCGAACCACCAGTGCTTCATGAGAACGGTGTAGTGGATGCAGACGACGCATCAGTGACCAGGCCGAATACTCTTCAGACCTGAGGCTGCTCAGGCGAGGCAGGATATGATGGTCAAAAACACAGTGGCCGCCGCCTTCTCCCTGGTTCTTAAGCACCCAATCGTTGGGGTTCTGCCCGGCAAACCAATGGGCTGACTGATCATCCACTGGTCGCATCTCCCCCAGGAACGGCTTCACCTGTTGGGCCTCTGCCATTGTCAGGCCAAACCGGGTCAGCTGTTCTTCGTTCATGTCACAAAGCAGCATTTGTACCCGCTTACTGGTGGCCAGTTGCTGGCTAACGGTGGCGTTCACTGCCACCCGGTGCTGTTCAATAAGGATTCTGACCTTGCCCAGCTCGGAGCAACAGCGGACACCATCCAGATCATGGGCAACATAGTCGCAGTGTTGATAACCGGCCCGCAGGTAGATGGCATCGATACCGCCAAGCCCCTCCAGCAGCAGACGACTATTGTCTCCGGAAGTGAGCTGGTCGTATAGCTGGCGGAAGGTACGACGGACGGTTTTGACCCCCTCTTTCTGGATGGCTTCTTCCAGCAGGTGCTGGTCATAGACATTGCTTTCATCGGGCTGCACAACCATCAGGAACAACGGCTGGCTCTGTTCACCGGATTGGGAACGTACCATCGTCGCTGCGCCGGCAATACCCCTGGCCAGATGTTCTATGCCATGATTTGGAATCAGTTCAAGGTCATCTGCCTCGGACCAGGATTGAAAGGCCGCTGGCCACTGATACTGCAGATAATGGTGCAACTCATGGGCCCGTTGACCAAAAGGCCCCATACCGGCAGCAATGCCATTAAATTCGATCAGTTTCGGGCCAGACTCTGCATCGTCCATAAAGTCTGTGCGCATCAGCAGCATGGGCAGCCGTCTGGCAGGCTTGGTGCTGCTGTGGATGTTCTGGTGCAGCTCCAGCAGGCTGGCAAAAAAGACATCGCCACTGCACAGCGGCTCAATGGCATCCAGAAGAAAACCATGGTCTTCTGAAACACCGTGAATCAGCTTGCCCATCAATGGCACAATGGATTTCAACAATTCAAAGCGTTCACGCCCGATCAGGGTGGGGGCAAAGCTGAAGGCACAGTGTCGTGCAGAATCTTTGGCGGTTTTTACCGCCATGCCGTGCATCAGTGACCACTCAATGGCGTCCTGAACGGCATAGTTGATTTGGGTGTTGTTCATCAGTGAATCCTCAGCCAACAGAACCGGTACCGGGTTGACATCAGTTTAGAAATCCTAAAGGGAGAGTGATACTGATCTTAATGGTAGGCAGGTTAATGGTTGAAAAAATATTCGCTCCCGGCAGGAGCGAATATTCTTATCCGCTTTTATGCCGTTTCAACAGTCACTTTGAAGAAGATGGCATAAAACAGTGGAATAACCACCAGGGTCAGAATGGTGGCAAACAGCAGACCAAACATAATGGTCACTGCCATACTTTTAAAGAACGGATCAACCAATAGCGGAGCCACGCCCAGTATGGTGGTCAGGGCACCCAGCAACACCGGACGGGCACGGCTGAGGGCGGCATCAATAATGGCATGATACGCCGGTTTCCCACCTTTGCTTTCCACATCCGCCTGGTCCACCAGAACAATCGCATTCTTTACCATCATGCCGATCAGGCTTAAAAAGCCCAGTATCGCCATAAATTCGAAAGGCGTCTGAAAGATTACCAGCTCGATAGTGACGCCCACCAGTGCCAGCGGTGCGGTCAGCCAGATGACCAGGGGCTGGCGCAGGGCGTTGAACATAAAGATGACCGACAGGATCATGGCGGCAAAACCATAAGGCGCAGAAATCACCAGTCCTTCATTAGCGTCCCTTGAGGCTTTGTATTCACCATACCAGGTCAGCTGATAGCCGGGAGGCAGTTCAATCGCTTCGATTTTGCTGCGGATATTGTTGAATGCATCCGCCGTCAGGACACCGGGTGCCGGGTCGCCCTGTACAAGAATGGTAGGTACGCGGTCAATACGACGCAAGATGGCATCCTGATAGACGACATCGACTGAATCGATCAACTGACTCACCGGAATAAAGCGCTGCGCCACCTGACTGAACACTTCGGTATTTTCGATAGCCCGTTGATGGTTGCGTTCATCCTCGGGTGAGCGGACCACAATAGGAATCAGCTCATTACCCTCACGGTACACCCCGACGTTTCGGCCAGTCAGTGTCTGGGTAATGGCCTGGTTGATCTCCGGTGTGGTCAGGCCGAAACGTTGCGCTTCTTCAGCTGCGTATACCGGACGCAGGACAGGTACCTGCTGGTGCCAGTCGTCCTGAATCGCAATCAGGTCAGGTTCATTCAGCATGATTGTTTTGGCCTGCTCAGCCAGTTGACGCAACACCTGACTGTCCGGACTCTCGAAACCGGCTTCGATCTTCTTGCCACCACCGCGGCCCAGCATAAACTTCCAGGCTTTTATTGATGCGTCGGGGTATTTGGTGTCCAGTTCTGTTTGCAGTTCGCTCAATAACGGCGCAATTCGGGTGTAATCATCAATATCAATCAGCAGCTGACCGTAGCTTGGGTTCCGCGCCTCTGGCGAATAGGTCAGCATAAAGCGCAGTCCGCCGCCGCCAATAAAGCTGGTGATATTGGTGATGCCTTCTTTAGCTTTTACATCCTGCTCGATATCAGCAACCACTGCTTCGGTACGCTTGATATCGGAACCCTGTGGCAGATAGACGTCCACCACAAACTGTGCGCGTTGTGAATCAGGCATAAAGCCGGGAGGCACAAACTGCACACCCCAGATGGTTACTGCCATTGTGGCCAGTAGCAGTACTGAACTTACCAGACGATGGTTAATAACCCATACCAGCAGCGCTTTATAGGCCGTGATCATTCGACCTGGCTTTGGGGCCGCCTTGCTGGTATTCACTTTCATAAAGTCATGGCAGAGCATTGGGGTGACTGTGACCGCAAATACCCAGCTGAACAGCATGGAGTAGAGGATTACCCAGAACAGTGAACCGGCGTATTCCCCCATATCCGACGGTGACAGACCAATGGCACTGAAGGCACAGATGCCCACAACGGTTCCGCCCAGCAATGGCCACTGACGCACGCACCGAATCGGATTGCATGGAAATCACATCCAGCTCCATGCCCAGTGGTCGCTGGTTTTCCAGTTCAGCAATCCGTGCCTTGACCGCATCGCCCATATCCACCACGTTGCCACCGGTGACATTGGAGATACCAAACCCAATGGCCCGTTCGCCGTTATAGCGCATCAGCATGGAGGCCGGTTCCCGGTATCCCCGGGTCACATCGGCAATATCGCCCAGGCGGAGTACGGCGTTGTTTTCACCAACGCCGACCTGCAGATTTTTCAGGTCAGTAAAGGAGTGTACGCTGGCGGAGGGAATCACTGGAATGCGCATGGCATCAGTAGCAAGACTGCCGGCAACGGCCACCAGGTTCTGTTTTTGCAGTACCTGAAGGACTTTCTCTGCCGACAGGCCGTACCTGGCCATCCGTTCACTGGATATTTCGACGAAAATGGTTTCCTGTTGTTCGGCCAGCGTGGCTGTTTTGGCTACGCCCGGCACCAGTACCAGCTCACGACGCAGGGTGTCGACATAATCCTGCAGTTGCCGGTCACTGAACCCTTCACCGGTTACGGCAAAGAAGAGGGCATAAACATCGGCGAAATCATCATTAACGATGGATGGGCCGGCACCGGGCGGCAGTTGCCGTTGAACATCACTGATTTTCCGCCGCAGTTTGTCCCAGACCTGCTGTAAATCCCCGGAGCTTTTGGCAAATTCCAGCTGGATTTCAACGGTCACTTCGGACATGCCCTGTTTGGAGACGGACTTTACTTCCTTTAGCTCCTGCAGGGATTGAACCGCACCTTCGATCAGGTCTGTGACTTCATCGGCTACTTCCTGAGCGGTGGCACCATTATAAGGCGTATTAATGACCGCCTGACGAATAACGAATTCAGGGTCTTCAAAGCGACCCAGTTTCAGGTAGCTGATATAGCCGCCGATCAGGGTCAGGGCGATAATCACCCAGACACTGGTGCGTTTTGCGATGGTGTAGCGTGCAATATCCATGCATCAGACTCCAGAACTTTTCTGGGTGGAGCCATCAGCGTTTCTGATAAGAGAGCCATCAGCTTTTTTGATGAAAGAGCCATCAGCTTTTCCAGAGCCTTTCGTGGCTTTTTCAGCAGAGCTATCGGTATATGGGCGAACTTCCATGCCCTCTTTAAGGCTGGAGACACCGGCGATAATGACCCGTTCACCGGTGGTCAGGTGTTGTCTGATCTCAATGCGGTTGTTATTCAGGTTGCCCACTTTGACAAAACGTTTTTTCACCCGGCTGTCACTGCCAACCACCCAGACAAACTGGCCGCCCTGATTGTCCGGAACCACTGCCGTCAGCGGAACGGTGATGGTTGCCAGAGCGCCTTCCG
Organism: Endozoicomonas sp. ALE010; assembly: GCF_049310165.1. NCBI lineage: Bacteria > Pseudomonadati > Pseudomonadota > Gammaproteobacteria > Oceanospirillales > Endozoicomonadaceae > Endozoicomonas > Endozoicomonas sp. ALE010. The sequence goes on from NZ_JBLYNV010000025.1 coordinate 5,297, forward strand.
CCCGGGTGCTGGACGCAGTGACTTTAACAGCCATGCCCGGCAGAACGCGGAAGCCCTTGAGGTCATTAAATCCGAATACCACCGGATAATTCCGCATTGACTGTCGCCTGATTCTGCTCGGAAAGCATCATCTGATGGGGGAGGTTAATCACAACTTCCAGGTCACTCAGGTCATGCAGCACCAGCACTGGCGCATTGGCCTGGATCTGGATCTGGATATGGTTGTCCACCAGTTTACGACCGATGATGCCGTCAAAAGGTGCTCGCAGCTCGGTGTACTCATGCTGTCGTTTTGCTTCATCGACACGGTTCCGGGCCAGATTGAATCGGGTGGTGATGGCGTCCAGATCACTTTTGGAAATCGCCCGGCTTTTGTCAAAAATCGCTTTGGCGCGATTATAGTCATCCTCTGCAAGAAGTAAACGTTTGAGTTTATAGTATGCTTGCGTTAAAAAAATGTAAACTTCGTAGTGTACTATGCATATTGCTTTCTTTGCCCCCGTTCTTGTTCAGGGTTTGGAAATAGCAGAGCTTAACGTTGAACAAGCCGACGCAAAAAGTGAGAACAATCGAATAAAGCAAAATATTTTTCACGGCAAAAGTAATTGCTTATGGCCTTGTGTAGTCCAAAGCAATCTTACCAAAACTGAAATAACGACAAAAAGTCATCTAGCCTCCTAGTAGATGGTTTCAATGAGTTTGACTGGTTGTCGTGCCTCCACACTCCGTTCGTCCTGAGCCTGTCGAAGGACGGAAACTCCGGACTCTGATAGATCGTGCCAAGCCCCCTTAGTCCGCGCATCCTGAGCGGAGACGATGGACGCTCAGGGTGAACGGAGATTGTACACGTCAAACTCATTGAAACGATGTACTAGTGTATGCCTTTGTTTTTTACTCATACGACAATGGCGCTCTAAATATCTAACAGAGACAACATCTATTATGGAGTAAATTGTGCAACCATTTTCTTCAACTCATGTACCAATGTCAGATGTAACCAGCAATCCCTCCTTTAACGAACCAGCAAAAACAAATCCCTCTGGTACATTAGGAAAGTTTGCAGTTGCTGTCCAGTCAGGTATTACCACTTTTTTCAGTTCTCTCTCTCCCAATTATGTTCCTGAACATCAACGACAAACCAATCAGCCAACTGCCCCGGTTGTCAATATGCTGCCTGCTGAAAATAAAAACGACAAAACAAGTTTAGTGGCTGATGTCGTCCAGGGAGTTGGGCTGGCCAGCAAGGTACTTTCCTGCTGGGTACCCAATGTCAGTGAAGTGAGCGATGCGGTAGGAACACTCTGTTCTTCCTTTTCCCTGGCTCATAGCCTGGACAATATGGCCAAGTCGGGTAAAGAGCCAACCAGCGGTTCGGAAAATGTGCCAAAACCCCATTCGCAAGAGATCACCAATAAACACCAGGAAGATGAAAAGCAGGGCAAGCCGGTAACCGCTTCCAACACAACAAACAGTGTGTCCGGTCCGGCCATTGCAACCGTCACACTGATGGCGATGGATCGGCTAGCGAGTGCTGCGGCCCTGCCCGAAGAAGGAAAACCAGGGTCCAGGAACAACCCGATATGCGTGAATGGCAGTGAAATATGCGTGAATGGCAGTGAAATACTGGGCAAAATCGGTCAGGAAGGCTATCCCCCGAACGGTTCCTACCGTCAGACAAAAAGTTTCAGCCACAACAGCGGTGTGGCTATTGGTAGCGTGAGCACACCATTCACGGGGCGTTATGATGGAGGCGGTCATACCATCAGAGACCCACAGCGCTGCCTATTCAGCAAGCTTGGGCGTGGTGCCATCGTGCATGACCTGAATGTCGCCAATGGAGTTATCGAAAACAGTGATCGGTACTCAGCGGCACTGGCCTGTGAAATGGGTGAACAATCAACGGTTCGCAACATCCTTGTCGAGGATACCAGCATTATCAACAAGCGGGCTTCTAATCGTACCTCCACTGGCGTCATCACCGGACTGCAGCAAACAGACAGCCTGATTGAGTGCGCTGTTGTGAAAAACTGTTCGGTCACCACCTCTGAGCGTTACTCAGTTGCAGGTATCGGTGCTGGCAAGATGTCTGGAGAGATTGAGCATCTGGCAGTCACCGATAGTTGGGTACTAACCATGGGTGGCCTGGCTCATGCCGGGATTGGCGGCGGCCAAGTGTGCGGTGATATCCGGAACATAACGGTGGTAAAGAGCAGGGTCACTACCGATGGTAAGCATGCGAATGTCGCCATTGGTGGCGGGATGGTTGGTGGTTTCGGAACTCATTGCGAACCCGGGCTTGATGGTTCCGTCAATGATCTTGTTGCCCTGGACAGCTACGTTAGAACGGAAGGCTCCCGGGCCTATGCCGGCATTGGTGGCGGGATGGTGGCTGGTGAGGTCAGGGGGGGCATTGCCATTAACTGTAATGTTACAACGGCGAATAATAGGCGTGCGGGTATTGATTCCGGTTATAGTCATGGTAATAAAACAACGGAAATACGAACGTTGAACAGCTGGGTTAACGGTGACTTACAAAACTCTGACTCTGTATATTCACCCGAACTATGCCGTACCGTCGATTCCCGTTTAGTGAACGATGATTGTCAGCTAACTGACTCACTCACTGAAGACCATTGGTATCGGAATTGTTCAACATCTACTGCTTCATCTACTGCCTCATCTACTGACTCCGCACCTGCCCGTTCAACTGCTACCCGGCAACATAGCCGGTTCCTGCAGCCAGCTTCAGCCACCACCAATAAAACCGTGATGGCTGATACAACCTCACAACAACCGGCAATGACACAACTCAATGAAAAGGTAACGGCCGACACAACCAGCTCGCAGTCCAGACCAACTCTGACAAGCCAGGCCACCTTGGGCCAAAGGGCAATGACCAACACAACCAGCCCGCTGCCCGGTCCAACTCTGACAAGCCAGGCCCCTGTGGACCAAACGGCAATGGCCAGCCCGCTGTCCGGCCCAACTCTGACAAGCCAGCCCCCCGTGGACAAAACGGCAATGGCCAGCCCAACCAGTCCGCTGTCCAGCCCAACTCTGACAAGCCAGGCCACCTTGGGCCAAAGGGCAATGGCCAACACAACCAGCCCGCTGTCCAGCCCAACTCTGACAACCCCGGCCCCGCTCAACGAAATGGTCATGTCCAATACGGCCATTACAGGGCACACCATGACAACGCCGTTACCGACCATCAATGCCACGGTCACTTCCACAGCACCATTGGCAATGGCTGCAATGACAACCACAGCACCAGTGACGGAAAACGGGGTGACGTTACCGGAAGCATCAGTGACATTTGCTGGCATGCCCCCAACAACGGTACTGCCCACCACCCCCCCACTGGTTACAATCCCGAACACCGGGCTGATCCTGGGTGTCAGCCTGGGTACAGCTTTCACGATCCTTGCAGGCATTGGTCTATACGCTTTCTACCAATACCACCGTCGGGGCGAGGCACCGAAACAAGCGGAACCCGAAATACCTTTGGAACCCTTAAACCAGCAGGCCAATAACTGATTGTATCCATTTATGAATGTTCTGCTGCCTGCATGGCTGGCTTGCAGGCAGCGGATTCCTCCTGGCAGCAGTGCTGGCTTTCTGCCTGTTTGAAACTGTGTTGACAACATTATGGAGAACAATACATGCAATCACATTTACCATTGAACGCTACTCTGACCGCCCCGTTCTTGTTCAGGGTTTGGAAATAGCAGAGCTCAACGTTGAACAAGCCGACGCAAAAAGTGAGAACAATCGAATAAAGCAAAATATCTTTCACGGCAAAAGAAATTGCTTATGACTTTATGTAGTCCAAAGCAATCTTACCAAAACTGAAATAATGACAAAAAGCCATCTAGCCTCCTAGGTGTATGCCTTTGTTTTTTACTCATACGACAATGGCACTCTCAATGTATAACCGAGACAACATTTATGGAGTAAATTGTGCAGCCATTTTCTTCAACTCATGCACCAATGACAGATGTAACCAGTAATCCCTACCTTAACGAACCAGCAAAAACCAAACCCACTGGTACATTAGGAAAGTTTGCAGTTGCTGTCCAGTCAGGTGTTACCTCCTTCTTCAGCTCTCTCTCTCCCAATTATATTCCTGAGCATCAACGACAAACCAGCCAGCCAGCTGCACCGGTTGCCAATACGCTGCCTGCTGACAATAAAAACGACAAAACAAGCCTGGCGGATAGTGTCGTCCAGGGGGTTGGGCTGGCCAGTAAGGTACTTTCCTGCTGGGTACCCAATGTGAGTGCAGTGAGCGATGCGATAGGAACCATCTGTTCTTACGTTTCTCTGGCGAATAGCCTGGATAATATGGCCGTGTCGGGAAAGTCTGGTAAAGAGCCAGCCAGCGGTTCAGACAATGTGTCAAAACACCATTCGCAAAAGGTCACTGATAAAAAACAGGAAGATGAAAAGCCAGACAAGCCGGTAACCGCTTCGGGCACAGCAAAACGTGTATCAGGTCCGGCCATGGCAACCGCCACCCTGATGGCGATGGACCGGCTGGCGGGTGCTGCGGCCCTGCCTGCAGAAGGCAGACCCGGGGCCTGGAACAACCCGATACCCGTTGAGGATAGCGCAACACTGGGCAAAATCGGCCGTAACGATAGCTATCCCCCGGACGCTCATTATCAGCAGACTCGAAGCTTCAGCCATAACACCAGTGTTCCGGTTGGCAGTGACAGCACGCCATTTCAGGGCCATTACGACGGTGGGTGCCATACCATAAGCGATCTGCAGGACTGTTTGTTCGGTGAACTCGGGTCCGGTGCCGACGTTAAGAACCTGCGTATTGCCAATGCCACCATTGATCAAACCGGCAAGCAGCACTCTGCCGTATTGGCCTGTAAAATGTCCGGTGGCTCTGCGGTCAGTGATGTCCGGATTGAACATGGCAGCGTGGCAACCAGGCAAGGGGTAATATCCTCAGAGTCGGTCAGTACCGCCGGGGTAATTACCGGGCTACAGGGTAAAAAGAGCGTTCTGAAAGACATTGAGATTGTTAACTGCTCAGTCACTTCTTCAGGGCGGAACACAGATACCGGAGCCGGGGGAGGATGGGTTGATGGTAATATCGAGCGCTTGACCGTTAGAGACACTCAGGTTACCAGTGCAGGGGCTTATTCTCCAGCAGGCATAGGTGGTGGCCTGGTCACTGGCCAGATAAAACAACTCACCGTAGTCAACGGTCAGGTCACAACGACGGGAACCAGCGGGCATGCTGCCATTGGTGGTGGGCAGGTTGGCAGAGTGTTTCCGCCTGTTGCTGGCAAGGTCAGTGAACTTGTTGCCCTGAAAAGCCGGGTCAACATAGAAAATGATCACAGCTTTGCTGCTATTGGCGGTGGCCTTGTAGCTGGTCAGCAAAGTGAGATCAACGGCATAACGGCTATCGATTGTTCTGTTTCAGCCAGTCAGAACCTTTCCTGGATTGCGATTGGTGCCGGTTGGAACATGGGGCAAGTTGCTGATACCACCGCAGTGAACAGTTCAGTCACCGGGCGTTTTGCAGATATTGGGAAGGCACTCGGTTCAGGCAGCGAGAAGGGGACCGCCTCCCTGAACAGCCAGGTTAATGGTGAATTGAAAAACTTTGGCAATGTTACCTTACCCGGTTTATGTCGTACGGCTGATGCACGTTTTGTGACCAGTGATTGTCAGCTGAACCCTGATTCACTCACCGGAGATCATTGGAACTGTTCAAGCTCCACTGCTACTTCGGCCCCGGTTCCTCAGCCAACGACATTACCCATCACGGAAACCGTGACAGCAAATCCAATCACACAACCAGCAACCGATGCACTGACAACGCCGACAACCATGCATAAAACAGCGCTGTCCCATACCACCACACCGCTTCCTGGCAGCAAACCATTGACCGGAACGTCGGCTGCACCGGACAGTCCGATACTGGTCGCGGATAGCGAAACACTGGGCAAAATCGGTCAGCCAGGCTATCCCCTGGACGGTCACTACCTTCAGACAAAAAGTTTCAGCCATAACAACAGTGTGACCATTGGGAGCTGGAGCACGCCATTCAAGGGGGATTATGATGGGGGGTGTCATACCATCAGTGATCCGGAGGGTTGCCTATTCGGCAAGCTTGGGCGTGATGCCATTGTGCATGACCTGCATGTCGCCAATGGAGCCATCGAAAACAGTGATCGGTTCTCAGCGGCACTGGCTTGTGAAATGGGCGAACAATCAACGGTTCGCGACATCCTTGTCGAGGATACCAGCATTATCAACGAGCGGGCTGCTAATCTTTTTAGTCGTACCTCCACTGGCGTCATCACCGGACAGCAGGAAACAGGCAGCCTGATTGAGGGCGTTGATGTGAAAAACAGTTCGGTCACAACCACTGGCAACTTTTCCCCGGCCGGCATTGGCAGTGGTACGACCAGGGGACAGATGAAGAATATGAATGTCGCAGACAGTCAGGTCACCACCTCTGGCCGTCACTCAGATGCGGGTATCGGCGCTGGCAGGATGGCTGGACAGGGTGAGCATCTGGCAGTAACCGATAGCCGGGTAGAAACCCGGGGTAGCCATTCTAATGCCGGGATTGGAGGGGGCAAAATCACCGGGGATATTGAGCATCTGACGGTTCTGTCAAGTAATGTCAGCACTGATCAGTTCTCATCCGATGCCGGCATTGGCGGCGGTGAAGTGGCCGGTGATATCCGCACCATGACGGTGATCAAGAGCCATGTCACCACCAAAGCTCCCATAGCTTATGCAGGCATTGGTGGCGGACAGGTTGGCATGAGGCCCAGTCTTAGACCTTTTGGCGGCGGAGGCCAACTTATCAGGGGTTCCGTCAATGATCTCGTTGCCGTGGACAGCCACGTAAGGACGGAAGGCCGTTTGGCACATGCCGGCATTGGTGGCGGGGTGGTGAATGATGAGGTCAGAGGGATCAGCGCTATTGACTGTTCTGTTTCAACGGCGGATGGGAGTGGGGGTATTGGTGCCGGTCGTAAGGCCGGCAGTACAGCGGATATACGATCATTGAACAGCCAGGTTAATGGTGAGCTGGAAAACTTTGGCTCTGCAGATTCATCCGAATTATGCCGTACCGCTGACTCCCGTTTTGTAACCGATGATTGCCAACTCACGTCGGGCTCACTCACTGAAGACCATTGGCATTGGAACTGTTCAGCAACATCTATTGCTGCTACACCTGCCCATTCACCTGCTGTCCGGCAATATAGCCCGCAGACAGCGGCATCCTCGACCAATAACCCTGCGATGGCTGATACAACCTCACAACAACCGGCAATGACATCACTCAATAAAACGACAATGGACAGCACAAGCAGCCTGCTGTCCAGCCATACTCAGACTACCCCGGCACCATACAACAAGACGACAATGGACAGCACAGTCAGCTCGCTGTCCAGCCATACTCTGACCACCCCGGCACCATTCAATAAAACGGCAATGGACAGCGCAACTAGCCCGCTGTCCAGCCATACTCAGACTACCCCAGCAGCATTCAACAAAACGGCAATGGACAGCACAGCCAGCATGCTGTCCAGCCATACACAGACCACCCCGGTGCCATTCAACAAAGCGACAATGGACAGAACTACCAGCCCGCCGTCCAGCCATACTCAGACTACCCCGGCACCACTGGGCAAAACGGCAATGGCCAACACAAGCACTCCGTTGTCCAGTCCTGCTCTGACCACCCCGGCATTGCTCAACGAAATGGTAATGTCCAATACAACCATTACAGGAAACACCATCTCAACGCCGTTACCGTCCATCAATGCCACGATCACTCCCACAACACCATTGGCAACGGCGGCAATGACAACCTCAGCACCAGTAACGGAAACCGTGGTGACGTTACCGGAAGCATCAATGACATTCTCCGGCATGCCCCCGGCAACGGCACTGCCCGTCACGCCTGCACCATTGGCTGGAACCATCAGTACCTGGGTTGTCCTGGGTGTCAGCCTGGGTACCGCTGTCACGATCCTTGCGGGCATTGGTCTATGCGCTCTCTACCAACACTATCATCGTCGGGACGAGGCACAGCAACCAGCGGATCCTGAAATACCTTTGGAACACTTAAATCAGCAGGCCAATAACTGATTGTATCCATTTATGAATGTTCTGCTGCCTGCATGGCTGGCTTGCAGGCAGCGGATTCCTCCTGGCAGCAGTGCTGGCTTTCTGCCTGTTTGAAACTGTGTTGACAGCATTATGGAGAACAATACATGCAATCACATTTGCCATTGAACGCTACTCTGACCGCCCCTGCCGAAAACCCGGGAATTGCCTCGACAACCCAGTCTGAACCTGTGGGCAAATCCGGGAGGTTTGCCGTTACCATTCGATCAGGCATCACCTCTTTCTTCGCTTCGCTGTCGCCGGCTTATGTCCCCGAAAACCTGCAGCAACCCACCCTGATCAGCCAGCCCGTAACAGTGGATGTAATGAACCCGGCCGATTCCGATAATAAAAGCGGCAGGACAGGTTCGATGACCGATATCGTCCGGCAAGTTGGACTGGCCAGTAAGGTAGCTTCCTGCTGGATACCTTCCGTCAAGGTTGTCAGCGATGCAGTCAGCACCCTCTGCTCATCTGTTGCCCTGAGTCAGGATTTGCACAGCATGATGGCCACAGAAGCATCAGGACGAAAACAGAACAGACCGGTCAACCGTTGCGGAGGCAGCATGTCCGGCCCCGCTGCTGCGACCCTGGCAATGGTTGCCCTGGACAGGCTTTCCGGTGCGGCGGCTGTCCCCTCTGCCGGGACATCACCAGGCTCACCGGACAATCCGATACCGGTTGGTGATAGCGAAACCCTGGGCAAAATTGGTCAGGAGGGCTACCCCGCTGACGCTTACTACCGCCAGACAAAAAGCTTCAGCCATAACAGCAGCGTGTCAGTGGGTGATGATGATCATCCGTTCACCGGCCATTATAACGGTGACTGTTATACCATCAGTGATTCCCGTCGCTGCCTATTCCACAAGCTAGGGCATTATTCCGAGGTCCGCGACCTGCGCGTGGCCAATGCCAATATCAATAATACGGATAAGTCCTCAGCGGCACTGGCCTGTGAAATGGAGGGAAAATCAACGATACGCGATGTCCGGATAGAGGATAGCCGTATCATCAATAGCAGAAAATCTGCACGGTCTGACTCAACGTACACCGGAGTCATTACCGGGCTTCAGCAAGAAGGCAGCCAGATTGAGAGAGCCGAGGTGAAAAACAGTTCGGTCTTAACCTCAGGGAACTATTCCCCGACCGGTATCGGCGCTGGTAAGACCCGGGGTGAGATGAACCACCTGAACGTGGAGGGGGCTCGGGTCACAACATCAGGTTTAAACTCAGATGCCGGTATCGGCGCTGGCGAAATGGAAGGACAGATTGAGCGGCTGACGGTTTCGGACAGCCAGGTGGAAACCCGGGGCATCGAGGCGGATGCGGGGATTGGTGGGGGGGAGGTCGATGGTGATATACAACATCTGACGGTGTCGGGGACCAATGTCAGCACCCACAAACCTGGGTCAGATGCCGGCATTGGCGGAGGAATGGTAACCGGTAAAATTAATAACATGACGGTGGTGAAGAGCCGGGTCACTACCAATGGCAACCGGGCTTATGCCGGTATTGGTGGTGGGCAGGTTGGCCACACCCTGCCCGGGCCTTTTGGCGGAGGCAAACTTCTTAAGGATTCCATCAATGACCTGGTTGCCCTGGACAGCCACGTGAGAACCGAAGGGAATGCCGCCTCTGCCGGCATTGGCGGCGGGTATGTGCATGACCGGGTCAACGGAACCAACGCAGTGAGCTGCACGGTCTCAGCCGGTGGCAGGGGCGCAAATGATGGTGCTGCCATTGGTGCAGGCTACAACGCTGGCGAGGTGATCAATACCCGTGCAGTGAACTGCACAGTCACCACGGAGACTGGCGCTAATGCTGGCATAGCTGACGGTGGTGTTTTTAGAGGCGCTGTGATCGGGGATGTCCGGTCACTCAACAGCCTGGTTAACGGTGAATTGGTCAATGTTGGGAATCTGACGATGCCGGGTTTATGCCGTACTGCCGACCCTCGTTTAGTTACCAGTGATTGTCAGGTGCATCCGGATCCTGTTATGGATAACCTCTGGAACTGCTCAACAACGCCATTGATTGCGGAACGAGGGTCTGTCTGGAAACCCATTCCGATAAACGACAGCAAAACGTTCAATAAAATCGGCCTGGATGCTGATTATCCAGCCAATGCCTACTACATCCAGACCGGTGATCTGGATGGCTCTGAGCTGAATTATGATAAAACTGTCGTTTTTTCCGGCCATTATCATGGACAGGACCGTATCACTGATCAGCAAACAATGTGTTTATTCCGGGACCTTCGGGGCAGCGTTAACAATCTGCAAGTGGTTAATGCCCGGGTATCGGCAGAAAACGAAGCCGCTGCGGTGGTCGCCTGTACCATGGATGACACCAGCCGTATCGGGAATATCAAGGTTGCCAACGCCAGCGTAACCATTCACGGTGATTCCCCGGCTGCAGGGGGGATTATTACGGCACAACAACTCAGCAGGGAAAGCCGCATTGAAAATATTGAAGTACACAACTGCACCGTTGAAACAAGGGGGAGAGGCCAGCTTGCCGGTATGGTCGCGGGTGAGATCCGGGGGCAGGTTGATGACGTTACGGTACAAAATAGCCGGATAAGTACACAAGGTTACGAAGCCCATGGGGGGATCGGAGGTGGGCTTATTGAGGGCAAACTCAGCCATGTCACGTCGGTATGTAATAACGTGGAAGTCTCTGGCCCTGAGGCTTTCGCCGGCATTGGCGGTGGCCAGATTGACCCTCTGGGTGAAGTCCGTGACCTGACGGCGATTAACAGCACCGTAAGAACCATGAGCGACGGTGCCAATGCCGGAGTTGGTGCCGGATCCATAAGCCATGCCGGGGAAGCAAACAATATCACTGCACTGAACTGCCGGGTATTCACCATGGGCAACGGTGCTAATGCCGGAGTCGGTGCCGGTAAAATTGAGCGCTATGGTGAACTCAATGCCATAACCGCTGTAAACAGCGAGGTGATTGCGGTTGGTAGAAATAGCAGTGCCGGTGTCGCTGCCGGCTATGCTGCCAGCGGGTTTGCAGATAAATCCGATGCGAGATTGACTGATATCCGCACCGTAAACACCCGGGTTAATTTTCAGAGCAGCAGTGATACCAATATCAGCGCCGATACACTCTGTGCCTCAGCTGACCAGCGTTTTGTCAGCTCCGATTGCCAGCTCAGTTCATCATTACCCGATGGCACATGCCCAATAACAACACCGATGACAACATTTACGGGTATGCCTTTAACCCTGCCCACATCATCATCAACAATAGCTGCGGCTGCACCTGCCATTGCAACAGGCCTGAGCACAGGCGCAATTGCCGGTATTGCCGTCGGCGTTACTGCCGTGGTTGCCGTGGTCGGTCTTGGTGGTGTGTGCCTCTATCGCCATTATCATCGGGGAAAAGAGTTTGATCCACAGCAACTGCTGCCATTGGATGATATATAGTTTCTCAAAAGGTTATTTTCGGATGCCAAACTGCTATTGGAAATTTCATACTTCCCTTGAGTTAGCCCGTTCTCAGGGAGTAGGCTTGCAATAAGAATAAACCAGTGTGAAGCCATGCTGCTGACAAAACGTGCTGCTGACAAAAGCGGTAACAAAAGTGGTGACAAAATCTATGACCGATATTATTACAACAGCCCGCGACCAACTGCTGACTCCAGCCAATATCGGCGACAGTGAACTCAGCAGGATTCTGGATAACATTCTGGGGCACAATGTGGATGCCGCTGACCTCTATTTTCAATCCATGCGCCATGAGTCCTGGGTGCTGGAAGATGGCATCGTTAAGGAAGGCAGTTTCAATGTCGACAGCGGGGTCGGTGTTCGCGCCATGAGTGGCGAGAAAACCGGTTTTGCCTATTCCAATGAAATTATTCTCCCGGCACTGGAACAGGCTGCCGGTGCCGCCCGAAGTATTGCCCGGGTCGGCCAGCAGCAGCAGGTTCAGGCATGGCAGCGCAGCCAGCCACTGTCGCTCTACGGAACCGCCAACCCTCTGGATTCTTTAACCAGTGAAGATAAAGTTGATCTGCTGAAAAAGCTGGACCAGGAAGCCCGCAAGGCCGACCCCAGTGTCAAGCAAGTGACGGTGAGTCTGGCCGGTGTCCATGAGGTGGTGCTGGTAGCCGCCTCCGATGGCACGCTGGCAGCGGATATTCGCCCGCTGGTCCGTTTGAATGTCAGTGTTATTGCTGAAAAAGAAGGGCGTATTGAGCGCGGGTCTGCCGGAGGCGGCGGCCGGGGTGACTACCTTCAGTTCCTGCTCAACGACACCGGCCTTGAGTATGCCCGCAAAGCCGTGCGTCAGGCGATGACCAACCTTGAAGCAGTAGCCGCTCCGGCAGGCACCATGCCGGTGGTATTAAGCGCTGGCTGGTCCGGGGTGCTGCTGCACGAAGCGGTAGGCCATGGACTGGAAGGTGACTTTAACCGTAAAGGGTCGTCTGCCTATGCTGGCCGGATTGGTGAACGGGTTGCTTCTCCACTCTGTACCATTGTTGATGACGGTACGCTGGGCGGTCGTCGTGGTTCCATGAATATGGACGATGAGGGCGTACCCACAGAAAGCACCGTCCTGATTGAAAATGGCATTCTCAAAGGCTATATGCAGGATAAGCTGAACGCTCGTTTAATGGGTGTTGCACCGACCGGTAACGGACGACGTGAGTCGTATTCTCACCTGCCCATGCCAAGGATGACCAATACTTATATGCTGGCTGGCAAGCATGACCCGGAGGAGATTATCAGTACCGTTAAAAAAGGCATCTATGTGGAAAACATGGGCGGTGGTCAGGTGGATATTACCTCCGGCAAGTTTGTGTTCTCCACCAGTGAGGCCTGGTTGATCGAAAATGGCAAAAAGACCGTGCCAGTCAAGGGCGCAACCCTGATCGGTAACGGCCCTGATGTGATGAACAAGGTGTCCATGGTCGGCAGTGACCTGGAACTGGACCCCGGTGTCGGGGTCTGTGGTAAGGATGGTCAGTCTGTTCCGGTGGGTGTTGGTCAGCCGACGTTGAAGATTGATGAAATTACCGTGGGTGGTACGGCTTAGGAATTGTCTGGAAATAACTTCCCTATTTTCATCGCCCGACTCCGTTCGGACTGAGCTTGTCGAAGTTCGGTGGCACGACCCTTCGATACTTCGACAAGCTCAGCACTCAGGGTGAACGGAAATCGGGAACTTATTAAAAGACAATTACTTAATATTCTCTGCGGATTGTGCCCATCGTTTCAGTCAAAAACGGTGGGCAATTCGCGTTTATTTTTGTGTTCCAGTAATAATTGGATATCTTCCGGCAAGGTTCTTCCCCCGGAAAGCTCCGGCAGATCGTCAATATCAAAAAAACCGATATCGGAAATTTCAATATTCTCTTTTGGGGCTCCACCGGTCAGTTCGCAGAGAAAAATCAATTTGTAGATATGATAGGGGCTTCGTGGGCGGTAGGGGTGTTGCTGGGTATCCCGAACAGCGACCAGCTTTAATGCCCTGGCGGTATAGCCGGACTCTTCCACAATTTCCCGCTCGACCCCATAAGCGGGAGGTTCACACACATCACCCCAGCCTCCGGGCAGCGCCCAGCGCCCATCAGAGCGCTCTTTGACCAGCAGTATTTTATTATCGAGGAATACGCCGCCACGGAGGTCAATCTTCGGGGTGGCATAACCATGATCCGGCAGAAAGTAGTCGTCCACTTTTGCTGTGGGGGCTCCGGTCAGCAGTGCGGTCATATCGTGGGCAATAGCCTGTAATTGGTGATATCGCTCAAGGTCAAATTCACCTCTGGAGAAGGTGAGCCCGTTCTGGGCAATGGCCCGGATCTTTTTTGCCCAGTCGATCCATGGATTGTTATCCGGGGCATTTTTTTTCAGATCAACGTCAGGTTTATCAACCATCACCGGCTCCCTTTTACCTATTAATCAGCTGTTCTTCTGTTGGTGTTGCTCTGCACTGTCGTCAGGTCCTAATAGAATAGCCATGTTCCGCCACTGTCTGGAAGATTCCATCATGATTTTAATAAACATGGTCAGTGGAACGGAGAGAATCATCCCTACAGGCCCTAACAGCCAGCCCCAGAAGATCAACGACAGAAAGACGACCAGGGGCGACAATCCCAGCCCTTGTCCCATAACGTTAGGCTCAATGATATTGCCGATAAACACGTTTATCGCCAGGTAGCCCGCCAGAACCAGCATGGCATCGCCATAGCCAAACTGCAGCAGTGTCAGCAGAATGCCGGGAATAGCCGCCACGATGGAGCCGACATTAGGGATAAAGTTAAACAGAAAAGCGACCAGCCCCCAGAGCACATAAAAGTTCACCCCTTTCGCCCAGAGCATGGTGCCAACCAACAGGCCAGTGATCATACTGATCAGCGTTTTCAGGGCCACATAACGGTTAAATGAGTGGAGAAAACGACGCATGCTCTGTAACTCATGGTCCGGGGATGACAGTGCCAAGCGCAGCTTACCCGGCAGCAGCGGGGCTTCCAGCAGCATGAAGATGGCGGCGATTAAAATCAGCAGGGCAAAACTCATGGTGCTGCCGAGTTTGCCAATCATATTGGTCAGCAGACTGACAAGCGCCGATGGGTCAAAGGAGTCCATAAAGGTTTTCAGGTCAATACGGATATTTTTCTGTGTCAGGAAAGCCTGAGTCCTGCTAAACGACTCAGTCAGCTGTTCACGATACCCGGGCAGTGCGGCGGTAAACTCCTGAACCGTGCTGGCAACATTACCCAGGAATAACAGGGCGAAGATGACAAAGGCCGTTAAGGTAAACAGGATTCCGACGATTCGCGGAACTCTGAACCGCGCCAGCAAATCAACCACAGGATTGGCCAGCAAGGCAAGCAGGGCAGAAAGCAGCAGGGGAATAACCAGTGTGCTGCCCAGCTTGATCCCCGTTATGATGATAATCAGTGCTGCCAGCCCCTGAAATATATGGCGGACATGTGTCGTTTTGATGCCCCGCATCAGGTTAACCTCGATGATAATAATGGAGAGATTCAGTCGATTTCATCATAGTTAACCCGGGCGTGCTATTGATGAAAATGCTATTTATCAGGGCCTGTCAGCCAAGATACCTTTCTTTCAGGTGTTGTTGGAAATAACTGGCCGTTAATGGCTCGCCGGTCGCCCTGGTCATCAGTTCTGCCGTGGAATACTGTCGTCCCTGTGACCAGATGTTGTTTTTCAACCAGTCAAAAATGGGTGAAAGGTTACCCTGTTGAATCAGCTCTGCAATATCCGGCATGGTTTTTTTCCGGGCGGCAAACAGCTGGGCTGCGACCATGGCTCCAAGGGTGTAGCTCGGGAAGTAGCCGAACGACCCCATGGGCCAGTGAATATCCTGCATGCAGCCATTCTTGTGATCACCGGCTACATCCAGGCCCAGGTAATCCTGCATTTTCTGCTGCCAGAGTTCGGGGATATCACCCACCTCGATGTTCCCTTCAATCAGGTCTCGCTCGATTTCATAGCGCAAAATAATATGAGCCGGGTAGGTGATCTCATCCGCATCAACCCGGATAAAGCCCGGACGAACCCGTTTGTAGATTTTTTCCAGATTATCCAGTGCCATGGCGGGCTGTGACGTGCCAGCGCAGAGGTGTTTGACGATCAACGGCTGGATCAGCGACAGGAATTCGCTGCTGCGGCCCAGCTGCATTTCAAAGAACAGGCTCTGTCCTTCATGGATTCCCATGGAGCGGGGGAGGGCAATGGGGAGTTCACGGTTCTGTTCCGGCAGATTTTGCTGGTAGCGGGCATGGCCGGTTTCATGGATGATGCCCATCAATGCTTCTACAAAATTATCTTCTTTATAGCGGGTAGTCATCCGGACATCTTCGCTGACACCACCACAAAATGGGTGAGTACTTACGTCCAATCGGCCATGGTCAAAATCAAAGCCGAGCAGCTGCATCACCTCCAGTCCCAGCGCCTTTTGCCTGTCGATCGGGAAGGGGCCTTCAGGCTGAATGATGCTCACCGAAGACTGGCGATCCAGGGCATCCTGAATATAGCCAGGCAGCCAGGTTTTCAGGTCACCAAACAGCTGGTCAAGCTCCCGGGTATTGACGCCGGGTTCATAAAGCTCCAATAGGGCGTTGTAAGGGGAAACATGGCTTTTTTCTGCCCGAACAGCCGCTTCCTGGCGGGAAAGGTTAACCACCTCTTTCAGATTCCTGGCAAAACCCGGCCAGTCATTTGCAGGCCGCTGGCTGCGCCAGGCATGTTCACAGTTTGTGGATGCAATGGTTTTGGCTTTCACCAGATCATCAGGAATGGCACTGGCCTGTTGCCATTCAACCGCCATCTCTCTAATGGAGCGGATGGTGTCCGGGTTGGTTTCCTGAGCCTGTGCTTCTTGCAGCCAGGCTGCCACTTCAGGTGCCGTCAGCAGCTTATGCAGAAGGGTGTTCAATTCCGCCAGCGCTGCACCACGGGCCTGATTGCCGCCGACAGGCATCATGGCGGCCTGGTCCCAGCCAGCGATAGCTCCCAGATGGGAAAGGTGATACATCTGCTGGAATCGGCTCACCAGATTCTCATAAGCAGTGGTCATCGTTGAACTCCATACACGTTATTATGAGGTCCATTGTATGACGTGATAGTTCACAGGGACAGGCTGCTTTTCTCAATTGATAAAAAAGCCGATAAAAAAAGCCGGTAACAAAGGCCGCCACCGGGAGGTTAAGGAATAGTCCTTGAATAATTTACACATTTCGGAGCCTCCGAACTCCGTTCGTCCTGAGGCTGTCGAAGGGCGTTAACTCCGAGGCATGATAGATTGTGCCAGGCACCCTTCGACTCCGCTCAGGATGAACGGAGAGTGAGTTCTAAATGTCGGAATTATTTAAGGACTTTTTTCTCAGTGATTTGAGGCGTATATAACTGTTCGTTGTTGATCTGGCCTGGTTCAGGTTGCACAGAGATGGAACAAAAAAGGCTTTACGTTGTCCGTATTGAGAGATATCCGCGATTCTAAAGGGGTATTGGTTATGGACAATGTACAGCCTTCTGTTGTCAGTGTACCTGGCGTGGTAAGTGGTGAAAATCAATTACCGGCAGCAGCCATAGCCAATCATGCCAGCAAGACCATTGGCTCCGGCGGTTCTTTGGCCGGGATACCCTGCAGTTCGAATACTATCAAAAGCAGAAAAAATGCTCCGGTGGAATACTCTGCTAAAAAAATACCGGAGAAAAGCCTGACTGAAAGAAAGGTTAACCTCCATGAAGAACCATCCAGGGTAAAAAGTTATTCGGAATTAATGTCTTTTTATCTTGAGAATCTCAAACATAAGGAGTTTTCCTACGATCTTGCAGGCTTTACACCAAAGTCAACGGAAGATCTCAAGATGATGGAGTCTTTTCGAGCGGATATTGCTCGTTTTGACAAGATGGTGAGTGATGAAAGACCGAAGCTGCGTAAAATAGGCGGTGACCGAACAAGCGCAAGACAAAGCTATGAATGCCTCAGAGAGCAGCTGTTTAATTTGAAACATAAGTACTTTATTTTGTGCTTCCAACGCTACAAGCCTGTATCCGGGATAGTGTTAGTGTTACAGATGGTATCGTCATTGCGTCTTGGTGATGAGCCCGCCATGCACCAAAAAGTCAAACGTCTCACCAGTAAGTATTGCCAATGCGTCGGTGATCTTGGCATGGAGTTATACTGGAACGCTGTCTGTAGTGATCGTCTGGCACAGCACTGGCAGGTTTTTATGTCACAATCCATGGAATTTCTGAATGTCTGTGCCGATCTGGCCACTATGCATCAACAACTCCCGAAACATCATCAGGAAAAATTTAAAGGGTTTCCTGACTCAGCATCCCGTCTCTGTACAACTGTCAGTTTGTCTCTGATCATAATCCTGGACGATGCTGTTAATCACTATGCACAGCTAGAGGACAAAGATGACCTGCATCGTGGGTTGGGTTCTGATGTTACAGGATTGAGCAAATGGTTAAATTCAGAATCAAACAATTCAGACCTGTTCAAGTGCTATGAAATTCCCCAGGTGATACAAATGATCAGTGCTTCACTGTGTATTGGCGAATTTGTCTCAGCGCGCAAGCTGTTAAGCGGGTTCATCAAATTGATTGATGGCAAAATTGATGGCATAAATGCTGACCTGGACGATACCGAATGGTTGTTTTATCTCGCCTCGAAGGCGTTATCGTGCCTGGTTTGCATCAAATTGCCAGACATTGGCAATGATGAACTTAAAAATATCGAAACAATCAAAAAGTTGTTAAAAGAGGTAATGCAAAAGGCTGAGCAGATGTTTTCCCTGTCTGCAGCTGAGTGCTCAGAACTCGATGAGTGTTTTCAAAGATTCGTAGAAGGACCCTGCAGAGACGTTTTATTGATGCACGCCCTGAGGGGACAAGAATCTGCCAGGCAAATAAGCCGTCTGATCAGTGGAGAAGAATCTGGGAAAACCAGGGAAAAGCGGGAGATCAGGGGGAAGCTGAAACGAAAAATGGCCAGGGGCTATGGTTACCAGAAACCGGTGGAGTTAAAAGCACCTGTACCCGCTGCCCAGTCGACAGCCCGGCAAGATTCACAAACCCCACCAAGGGAAACATCTTTGCCACAGGGGGTGCAGGATGCAGTAAAAGCGTTTATTGCTGATCGACCAATGGCTGAGGTCACGGCAATGATTCAATCAGTGGTTGATGATCCCGAGAGTACGCCTGTGGTTAAGGCTGAGTCTTATTTCGCTCTCGCTGATATGCTTGACAGAAAAATGAATAGAGAATTCAACCGGATTATCTCTCAAACGTCCTTCATTTATTCCTATGGGCAGTTAATACGAGCAGGTGTGATGCCGTCGTCCGCTTTGGGTGTGGCATTCAAAAAGGCCATTCAGGACGTTACTGATATAACGAAGATTTGTGGTTGGCTTGATAGTGTCAATGATGCGCTGAGCACCTTGTCGGGATTAATTCTTCGTACTGATGGGCTGGACAGGGATTTTCTGGATGAGCTGGCATCTTTGCATGAGCGTCTCAGGGCAGAGGTAGGGCTGGTTAGTGAGATTGAAGCCACTTTTGATGAGATAAAAAGCATCTGGAGTGACCGGTTCCAGTTTTTGAAAAGAAACAACAAGCTGCCAAAGGGTCGAAGAAAACCTGTACAAGATCGGCAAGATCAATCGCAAATGGCCACCTTCGATCTGCCAAAATTGCTAGAGGTCTGGGGTAAACTGACAAGGCAGGTAAACCCGTTGAAAATAACACTGGAAAAAACCGGGGAGGATATAGACAGGCATCGTATTTCCAGACTGGCAGACTGTGAGCAATGGGAGGCTGGCGGTGATGATGATTCCTCACTTGCTGCCAATGAAGATTCCTCACTTGCTGCCAATGAAGATTCCTCACTTGCTGCCAATGAAGATTCCTTACTTGCTGCCAATGATGACCCAGAGGTGCCTTCTGCGCTTGTCAGGCAGGAGGTTCAACGGGCGCAGTTAGCAGGCAGTTGCTATGGGCCTGAATACTGGTCAAACTTTACCCTGGAGGACTGGTTGCCAGGCAGTGCCCTGCCTGAAAGGCATCCATTGACACTGATCGCCGAGGCATTGCACAGACCTCTGTCGGTCAGGGCGGGTGGGCAGCAATGGTTAATTGGCGAAGATGGCACAGCAACCATCAAGCCCGGAGCCATTCCGAAAAATTCACTGAACCTGACGGTTGAAGAGCTGGCCGATCCACTGACGCCTCATACATAAGTAGCCAGAAATATATGATTCCATATGGCCAGCTACTTAACAGTCGTGCTTTCTAAACACCGTTATGAATAACCGCTCCAGTAAATGTCGCCGACAGGTATCATTAAGTCCTTATTTTTTCTCCGTGATAACGCCTCATTTTTGATCTGGCCCGGGTCAGGTTACATCGATAGGGAACAAAAAAGGCTTTACGTTGTCAATATTAAGAAATATTCGCGATTATAAAAGGTAATGGTTATGGAAAATATAAAGCCTTCTGCTGGCAGTGCACCTGGCGTGGTTACTTTTGAAAAGCAATTTCCGGCAGCAGCCAAAGACAATAATGCCAGCAAGACCATTGACTCCGTCGGTCCGAATGTTATTGAAAGCAGAAAAAAAATACCGGTGGAAGACCCTGTTGAAAAAAAGGGTGGTAAAGGACTGGCTAAGAGAAAGGTTGTCCGTCATAAAAAATTTTCCGAAGTAAAAAATTTTGATGAATTAATGCCTTTTAGTGTCAAGACCCTCCGAAATATGGAGTTTTCCTATGACTTTGCTGGCTTTACACCTAAGTCAATGAAAGATCTCGAGATTATGGAGCATTTTCGAGAGGATGTTGCTCTTTTTGAGGAAATGGTGACGAATGAAAGAAAAAAGGTTGGTAGAAAATCGAGTGACCGAACATTTGCAAAAGAAAATCGTGAAATGCTTAGAGATCAGTTGTTTCTTTTGAAACAAGAATACTTCGCTCTGTGCCACAAACGTTTCAAACCTGTATCCAAAACAGTGTTAGATTTACACTTTGTGTCGTCATTGCGTTGTGGTGATGAGCCAGACGAAAACCAAATCGAACGTCTCGCAAATAAGTATGGACAAAACATCAGTGATTTGGTCCAGCTGTTTCAGTCGAATGCTCTCAATGGTGATCGTTTGTCACAGCACTGGCAGGTCTTCATGTCACAATCCATGGAGTTTCTGAATGTCTGTGACAGTATGGCCGATTTGAATAGCCAGATCCCGATCAAGCCTGATGGTCCGCTTAGCAAGGATGTGGAAAAGCATAATCTGTATATTGACCTGATATCCAGTGTCAGTGACACTGTCGGTTTGTCTCTGATAAAAACTCTGGATGATGCTGTCAATCACTATCCACATTTGAAAGAAAAAGCAGACCTGAAGCGAGGATCAGCTTCTGCTGTTAAAGGTTTCAGCAATTGGTTAAATTCAGCGTCGGACAAACTAGACCAAGACCTGTTCAAGTGCTATGAAATTCCCCAAGTGATACAAATGGTCAGTGCTTCACTGTGTATTGGCGAATTTGCCACAGCACTCAGGCTGTTAAGCAAGTTTATCAACCTGATTGATGGCAAAATTGATGGCATAAATGCTGAACTGGGCGATATCGAATGGTTGTTTTATCTTGCATCGAAGGCATTAGCGTGCCTGGTTTGCATCAACTTGTCAGACATTGACAATCAAAAACTTATACATATCGAAACAACCAAAAAGTCGTTTAAAGACGCGATGGAAAAATTTAAGCAGACGTTTTCCCTGTCTAAAGCTGAGTGTGCAAATCTTGATGACTGTTTTCAACGATTCATAGAAGGGCCCTGCAGAGATATTTTACTGATGCATGCCCTGAAAGCAGAAGAATCCGCCATGCAAATAAACAGTCTGATCAGTGAAGAAGAATCTGAGAAAGCCAGGAAAAAATCGGAGATCAGGGGGAAGCTTAAACGAAAAATGACCAGGGGCTATGGTTACCGGAAACCGGTGCAGCCAAAAGCACCTGTACCCGCAGCTCAGTCGGCAGCCCGACAAGATTCACCAACCCCACCACGGGAAACACCTTTGCCACAGGGGGTGCAGGATGCGGTAAAGGCGTTTATTGCTGATCGACCAATGGCTGAGGTCAAGGCAATGATTCAATCAGTGGTTGATGATCCCGAGAGTACGCCTGTGGTTAAGGCTGAGTCTTATTTCGCTCTTGCTGATATGCTTGATAGAAAAATGAATAAAGAATTTGACCGGATTATCACTCATACGTCCTTTATTTATTCCTATGGGCAGTTAATACGAGCAGGTTTGACGCCGTCGCCCACTTTGGGTATGGAATTCAAAAAGGCCATTCAGGACGTTACTGATATAACGAAGATTTGTGGTTGGCTTGATAATGTCAATGATGCGCTGAGCACCTTGTCGGGATTAATTCTTCGTACTGATGGGCTGGACAGGGAATTTCTGGATGAGCTGGCATCTTTGCATGAACGTGTCAGGACAGAGGTAGGGCTGGTTAGTGAGATTGAAGCCGCTTTTGAAGAGATAAAACTCATCTGGCATGACCGGTTCCAGTTTTTGAAAAGAAACAACAAGTTGCCAAAAGGTCGAAAAAAACCTGTACAAGATCGGCAAGATCAATCGCAAATGGACACCTTCAATCTGTCACAATTGCAAGAGGCCTGGGGTGAACTGAAAAGGCAGGTAAACCCGTTGAAAATGACACTGGAAAAAACCGGGGAGGATATAGACAGGTATCGTATTTCCAGACTGGCAGACTGTGAGCAATGGGTGGCTGGCGGTGATGATGATTCCTCACGCGCTGCCAATGATGATCCAGAGGTGGCAGCTGCGCTTGTCAGAGAGGAGGTTCAACGGGCGCAATTAGCAGGCAGTTGCTACGGGCCTGAATGCTGGTCAAACTTTACTCTGGAGGACTGGTTGCCAGGCAGTGCGCTGCCCGACAGACATCCACTGACATTGATGGCCGAGGCATTGCACAGACCTCTGTCGGTCAGGGCTGGTGGGCAGCAATGGCTAATTAGAGAGGATGGCACAGCAACCATCAAGCCAGGAGCCATTCCGAAAAACTCATTGAACCTGACGGTTGATGAGCTGGCCGATCCACTGATGCCTCATAACAGTAGTGCTTTATAAATACCGTTATGAATAACCAGCCAGCGATCTGGTACCTGGTTTTAATGAGTTTGACGTGTACGATCTCCGTTCACCCTGAGCGGAGTCGAAGGGTACTTGGCACGATCTATCAGAGTCCGGAGTTTCCGGTCTTCGACAGGCTCAGGACGAACGGTATGGGTAACCGTTGAACACTGTGCCAATCACCCTTCGATTCCCGGTGAACGGAGATTGTACACAGCATCTTCTGGTTCAATTAACTATTTGCCTTGTCAGGATCAAAATGCTCACGCACCCTTTGCAACAGTAAATAAAACACTGGAATCAGCAGAGTGCCAAAGATAGTGGCCGCCAACATACCGGAGCTCACCGTGATACCGATGATCTGTCGGCTGGCGGCACCAGCGCCAGTGGCAAGCACCAGCGGCATTACCCCGAGAATAAAAGACAGTGCAGTCATCAGTACAGCACGGAAGCGCAGGCCAGCGGCATTAATGGCTGAGTCAAAAATACTGTTGCCTTCCCGACGTTGAACCATGGCAAATTCCACGATCAGAATCGCCGTTTTTGCCGCGATACCAATTAACAGCACCATCCCGATCTGGGCATAGATGTCATTGGCCAGCACCGGATTCCACTGTCGCATGATATTGATTCCCACAAAGGCACCAAAGGTAGCAATAGGCACGGCACTGATGATGGCCAGTGGCATGGTCCAGCTTTCGTATTGGGCGACCAGGAACAGGTAGGCAAACAGGAAGCACAGCGCAAACAGGATGGGTGCCAGGTTTCCTGCTTCGATTTCCTGTAAAGACTGACCTGACCAGGAATAGGTATACCCCTGGGGAAGGTTCTCAGCCAGTCGGGCCATTGCCGCAATGGCGTCACCGGAGCTGTAACCCGGAGCAGCCTGACCACTGATGCTGGCGGATTGATACAGGTTGTAATGACCGATACTGCTGGGGCCCAGCACGGGTTTCAGGGAAGCAACCGTGGTCAATGGCACCATTTGTCCCTGACTGTTACGGACATAGAACTTGCTGAGGTCAGCCGGTCCGGCCCGGTCAGCACTTTCAGCCTGCAGGTTGACCTGATAGTTCTGGCCAAACAGGGTGAAGTTATTCACGTACAGAGAGCCCAGCTGGGTTTGCAGCGTCATGAAAATCTCGGATAACGATACATCCTGAGCCTTGGCTTTCTGACGATCCACTTCCAGCAGGTATTGCGGCACATTGGCCTGCCAGGTTGAGAACACCCGGGCCAGTTCCGGCTGCTGGTTGGCCTGGTAAATCAGGCCATTCATGACCTGGCTTAGCTCTTGGGGTGAGCGTCCCATGGTGTCTTGCAGCCGGAAGTCAAAGCCACCGGATGACCCAAGACCCGGAATGGGTGGGAAGGCAAAAGCCATGACCTGTGCTTCTTGCAGCGACCACAATTTAGCCTGGGTTCTTTGCAAAATGGCATCCTGATGCAGCTCAGGGCTCTGTCTCTCTGACCAGTCATCCAGTACGACAATGGCCATGGCCGCATTACTGCTGGCACCGCTGAAGATACTAAAGCCGGAAATGGTGATAACGCTATCCACCCCTTTTTCAGAGCGAATCTGGTCGGTGATGCCCCCCATTAATTCCTGGGTGCGATTCAGTGAAGCCGCATCCGGTAGCTGAATGTTGACCGCAAAGAAGCCCTGGTCTTCACCGGGGACGAAGCCGCCGGGTGTGGTGGTAAACATAAAGCCGGTACTGCCCAGCATCACCGCCAGAAGACCAACACCCAGAATGGAACGGCGCAGTAAAAGTTTTACCCAGCCCTGGTAACCCCCGGTCAATTTGTGAATCAGGGTGTCTACCGGCTTCAGCCAGACAATCTGGTCAAGACTGCCTTTTTTCAGTAACACTGAGCACAGTGCGGGGCTTAAGGTGAGCGCGTTGACCGAGGAGATCAGTACCGCGACAGAAATGGTCACGGCAAACTGGGTATAGAGGCCTCCGGTAATGCCCGGCATAAATGCCACGGGTACAAAAACCGCCAGCAGTACCATGGTGGTGGCAACAATGGGGCCGGATACCTCTTTCATCGCCTGGCGGGTGGCCTCTTTCGGTGCCATGCCTTCTTTGGTGATCAGTCGTTCAACGTTTTCAATCACGACAATGGCATCGTCTACCACCACACCGATGGCCAGCACCAGGCCAAACAGGCTGATGGTATTGATGGAGAACCCCAGTACCTGCATGACCGCAAAGGTACCAATCAACGACACCGGGATAGCGATGGCGGGAATTAGCGTTGCGCGCCAGTTCTGAAGGAACAGGAAGACCACCAGGATAACCAGAAGTACGGCTTCAAACAGTGTTTTGACCACCTCATTGATGGACTCGGAGATAAACTCTGTGGTGTCAAACTTGATGGTATAGTCCATGCCTGCGGGGAAGTTCTTCTTCAGCTCTTCCATCCGGGCTTTTACGCCTTTGGCCACGTCCATGGCATTGGCATCCGGTTGCTGGTAAACAACCAGGAATGCCGTGGGTTGTTTGTTCAGCCGTGCATCACCCTCATAGTTCTGGGAACCAAGTTCCACTTTGGCAATATCTTTAATGCGGACAAAAGAGCCATCCGGGTTTGCCCGGATAATGATATTGCCAAAAGCGTCAGGGGATTCCAGCTGTTCCCGGGTACGAATCGTATAGGTAAATTGTTGATCCGGCTGATTGGGGGATTGTCCCAGTTGTCCGGCGGGAACAATGGCATTCTGCTCATTAATGGCATGACTGACGTCGGAAGTGGTGACACCCAGTGCCGCCATCCGGCTGGGGTTCAGCCAGACGCGCATACTGTAGGTCATGGCACCCATCACCTGGGCCTGCGCTACGCCATTGATACGGGTCATTGGGTCTAACAGGTAGTTACTGGCGTAGTTGCTCAGGTAGACCTGATCAAACTTGCCGGATTCCGACACCAGGTTAACCCCGAGCAGCATATTGGACGACTGTTTTCGTACATTGATGCCCAGTCGGCGCACCTGTTCAGGCAAACCCGGTTCGGCAGCGGCGACCCGGTTTTGCACGTTGACCATGGCGATGTCCTGGTCGGTGCCGGAATCAAAGGTGACGGTGATGGACACACTGCCATTATTGTAGGCTTTGGAGTCCATATAAATCATCCCTTCAACCCCGTTAACCTGCTCTTCAATGGGGCGCATAACCGCAGACTCCAGGGTTTCTGCATCGGCACCCGGGTAGGTGGCGTTGATGGTTACCTGGGGCGGCGTGATTTCCGGGAACATACTCACTGGCAGTGTTGTCAGCGAGATCAGACCGACCATGGTGATCACAATCGAGATGACGAATGCGAACTTGGGCCGGTTAATAAAAAACTGGCTGATCATCTCAGATATCCTGCTCCTGTGGCTTGGCGGAAGCGGGTGATGAAAGCGTACCGGTGGTTGGGTCTACATTAACCAGGGTTGGCGATACTGTGCCGCCCGGGCGCACTTTCTGCAGGCCCTGAACGATAATCTGTTCACCTTGCTTAAGGCCTGAGGTTACGGCCCACATGGCATTGATACGACGACCGACTTCCACCTGTCGGGTTTCAACGACATTTTCCGGCGTGACAACCAGGACAAAATAGCCGGACTGATCCTGCTGAACTGCGGCCTGGGGAATCAGGGGCATGGGCATTTTCTGATGGCTTTCTGCCTGCAGCGTGACGTAGAGGCCCGGCAGAATAATACCCTGTGGGTTCGGGAAGGTGGCTCGCAGGGTCAGGGTACCCATGGTTTCATCGATCTGGGTGTCGGCAAAACTGAAGGTGCCTGGCTGGTCGTATTCAGTGCCATTGGGCAGTCTGAGAGAGAGTTTGAACCTGCCTTTTTCTTCGACCTCAACGCTGGCTTCCTGCGCCGTTCTGGCTCCGGGGTGTTCGGCCAGATGGCTGATCAGCTGTCGTTCATCCACCTGAAAGGTAACATAGATTGGATCCATGCTGGTCAGCGTAGCCAGAGGCTGGCTGGTGGGACCCACCAGATTGCCAACACTGTAGGTTGATTTGCCAATTTCCCCTTTGAAGGGTGCGGAAATTTGCGTGTAGCCAAGATTCAACCGGGCTGTTTCTAGACTGGCTTCTGCTGCTTCCACTGCGGCCACCGCCTGGGCTTCCGAGCTGGTTTTATTATCGTAGTCAGCCTGACTGATCGCTCCCCGTTTTACCAGATCCCGGCTACGCTCAAGGTTTTTCCGGGCGTTGATAAGGGAAGCTTTGTTGCTTGCCAGCTGGGCCTCGGCACCTTTGAGGGCGGCTTCAAATGGTGCCCGGTCAATTTCGTAAAGCAGCTGGCCCTGTTCAACCATACCGCCTTCCGTAAAGTTTCTTTTGACCAGAAAGCCTTCTACACGAGCACGGATGTCTACCTCATTGATCGCTTCTGAACGGCCAATGTATTCATAATAGTCGCCTACTTCCTGATCGATTACACTGAAAACCGATACACCGGGTGGCGGCATTTGATGTTGCGGCTGCTGCTCCTCCGAGCAACCGGCCAGAAGGAAAATAGAGGTGGCTAAAGCGCCTATCGGAAGCCATTTTCCGAGTTTACGATCAGTGATGTTAGCGATCATTGATAGCTCCGTACTGTTTGCATTCAGCAAAATACCTGCCACTTATTTGTCTTTGCAAACGTCATAACCTGTTAGGGGAAGAAGGTATTGGCGGTCTTAAGTATTAACCTGTATGACTTCAGGGGAAGGGAGTGTGCCTTTGGCTTTATATAGGGAAATGCCCCGTGCAAAGCGCCGAACACTATACAGGGTTATGTACTGTGACGGATAGTACGAGGTTCATCCATCCAGAGCTATGTGGAAAACCACTATTGGCGAATCCTTTACTGTTTAAAATGGAATAAGTCAGGGCTTTACACTGCTTTTACCGGATCTATTGACCCGATTGAGATGCAAGTCAATACACTGAATTCGAGATTCAGAAACAGTGATCAAAGTCGTCACTGTTTGGGGCTGATGTGTTGTCTTGCCGCTGTTTCACTAAGCATTGATGTTTGATGAATGATATGATGTCCCGCGCTTTTGGCAAGCCTCTTTATTAAATCAATGAGCAGAGGCAGCCAGAAAACCCGGGCGGGGGGGAGACTGGCCATACCATCAGTTACTTTACGAGCTGTACCTTTAACCCCGCTTTCCCCCAAGGCGGGGTATTTTTTTTATGGAGCACATGCTATGAGTCACTCTATAAGTACAGGCAAAACCAGTGCCAGGCTGTTGCTGATTGATGATGATATCGAGCTCTGTGAATTGCTGGTGGAATATCTGGCCACAGAAGGGTTTACGGTCTCTGCGGTTCATGATGGTGAAGCCGGGGTTGATGCCGCTCTGTCCGGGATGCATGACCTGGTGCTGCTGGATGTCACTTTGCCGAAGCTGAACGGTTTTGATGCCCTGAAGCAGATACGCCAGCAATCGGACATCCCGGTTCTGATGCTGACTGCCCGTGGCGATGATGTGGATCGGATTATCGGTCTGGAAATTGGCGCGGATGATTATTTGCCCAAGCCCTACAACCACCGTGAACTGGTGGCCAGAATCAAGGCTATTCTGCGCCGTGGTCGCACACCATTGATTCCGGAAGGGACCAGCCGAACCCTGCAGATTGATGATATTGCCCTGAATCTGGCCAACCGTGAGGCCGCCATTGCCGGTGAACCACTGGAGTTGACCGCCACTGAATTTCTGGTGCTGAAAACGCTGATTGAAAAGGCCGGTGAACTGATTTCCCGGGATGACCTGACCCAGATCGCCCTTAACCGTAAGTTGACACTGTATGATCGGGCCATTGATATGCATGTGAGTAATGTGCGCAAAAAGATTGGTACCCGGCCTGACGGCAATCCAAGGATAAAAACCGTGCGTGGATCTGGTTACTTTTATATTCTTCCGGGCTGATGGGGTTGCCAGTGCGAGTTAAAATCCCCGGGCTGGTGGTCTGGCCATGGCACAGTGTCTTCTGGAAGATTTTTCTGTGGTTCTGGCTGACCATGATTGCCATGCTGGTGACGCTGTTTCTGGCCTTTGCCATCACCGTGGACCCATCGGACTTTCTGTCCGAGCGGCGGGCGCTGTTTCGTGAGCTGGAAATAGCGGCCCGCAAAATGGAGCTGCTTTCCCGTACTTCCGTGCATTTACCCATTCCCCGGTTCCCCGGCAGTGGTTACTACCTGTTCGATACTGAGGGCAATATTCTGGGCAGTGCGTCGATCTCTGAAGAGTTGATTTCTGCCTACAATAAAACCCGGAACCTCAGCGATCCGACCATTACCTTTCGCCGAGGGGTGGTGGTGGTCGGCCCACAGCGAATTACCCTGAATGATGCCCCCTACGAACTGTACCTCACCAAGGAGATGCCAATGCTGGTGCACTGGCGGGTGCAGCAGGTTATTGCACGTCAGTGGCATCTTATTATTCTGGCGTTGGGTGTCAGCTTCTTTCTCTGTGTGGTTCTGGCCCGCTACCTGGTGGGGCCGATTCGGAACTTGCAGCGGGCCTCCAGAAAGCTGGCCCGTGGCAACCTGAGTGCCCGGGTGGGCGGCAAGGTTGCCAGACGCCGGGATGAACTGGGTGAGTTGGCCAGGGATTTTGACCACATGGCGGAGCAGGTCGGGTCTCTGGTGTTCAGTAAAGAACGGTTGTTGCGGGATGTCTCCCATGAGTTAAGGTCGCCGTTAACCCGGTTGCAGATCTCTCTGGCACTGGCCAGACGAAAAACACCGGATGCCGAGGCAGAGCATGCACGCATCGAGCGGGAGATAGAACGCCTGGATCAGTTGATCGGGCAGATCATCCACTTTTCCCGTATTCAGCAAAATATGGCCAACATGGCCTGCGAGAAACTGGCTCTCGAAGGTATGCTGAAAAAGCTGGTGGACGATGGCAACTTTGAAGCCCAGGCCCGTGACAAGGCCGTGGTATTGAAAGAGACCGCTAAAATTGAGCTGGTGGTTGTGCGAGAGTTTCTTTCCAGTGCGGTGGAAAACATCATCAGGAATGCGATCCGTTTCACTCCGGAAGGTTCGGAAGTTGAGGTGCGACTGTTTCGGGAAAATGATGTGGCACTGATTCGTATTCGTGATTATGGGCCGGGGGTGCCTGAAGAGACCCTTGACGATCTGTTTGAACCCTTCTTCCGGGTGGATGAAACCCGGGGTAAGGAAAATGATGGAACGGGTCTTGGCATGGCGATCGCCAGTACTGCAGTATCACAACATAACGGCTCCATTGCTGCCCGCAATGCCCACCCGGGTCTTGAAGTGACCCTTCGTCTTCCGTTAAGGAATGGGTTGAGTGTCTGACTTTGCTGACCTTCGCTGGGACTTGTCCTATGCCGAAGCCATATCCATGCAAACGACACTGGCCATTCAGGTGATCCAACAGGATGACCTGCCTGAAATTACCCGTGTTGCCGGTGTTGATGTGGGCTTTGAGGATAACGGGCGGGTAACCCGTGCCGCCGTTGCGGTTCTGGCTTTTCCCGCTCTGGAGCTGCTGGATTACACCATTGCCAAAGTGCCGACCCGGATGCCCTATATCCCCGGGTTGCTGTCGTTCAGGGAATGCCCGGCGATTCTGGCAGCGCTTGGCCAGTTGCGGATAACGCCTGATCTGTTGCTGTGTGATGGTCAGGGAGTTGCCCATCCACGGCGCTTTGGCGTTGCCTGTCACGTTGGTGTGCTCACCGGGCTGCCCGCCATTGGGGTTGCCAAGAGCCGACTATGTGGAAACAGTGATACCCTGCCAGAGCAGAAAGGGGCCAGGGTTGAACTGCGGGATAATAATGAAGTGATTGGCAGTGTGCTGCGCACCCGAAGCGCAACCCGCCCACTGTACATCAGTATTGGCCATAGAATATCGTTGAACACGGCGGTGCATTATGTTGAATCATGTCTTACCCGCTTCCGGTTGCCGGAAACCACCCGTTGGGCAGATGCACTGGCTTCCAACCGGGGACAGGCGGTTGCCAGGGCCAACCAGATTCTGGCTCGCTAACGTTTTCTGCGCTCTGGCAGTTATTCTCCTGGGGGGCTGTGCAGGAAATGACCGGGAGGTTTACAGCCAGCAGCAGTTTCAGCAGCTGGTAGATAAAGGCTTTCTGTCACCACAGATTCGCAATCTGGATATGCTGCCGATGATGACGGTGCAGCTCTATCTGGACACGCCGCAAATTTTTCTTCAGGGGGATGGCAAGCCCCTGATGTTCCATATCGATGGCAAGGTGGATGCGGATATCTTTGGGGGGATGGTCACGGAAAAACTGCCGGTGCAAATTACCGGCTTCACCCAGCTGAGATATTCCAGGGAAGATGAGGCCATTTATTTTACTGAGATAGCGTTTATGGAGGCTCAGATCGACCTGGAAGTGGCATTGTTCAAAACCATGATCGTGGACAGCTTTCAGAAGGCATTGCTCAAAGAGCTGGCCGGGATGCCATTAATCTCGTTGGTCAAAACCCCGGAACTGGCGGCCACCATCGAATCACTTGCCAGACATAATGCTGATGGGCAGATTCAATTTGATATCCGCGAAGGCAGCCTGGTGATTGAACCGGTTCCGGGCCACAGTGATCGTTCTTCTGGCTAAAGTTTGTTCTGGCAGTCATCACTTTTCCCGGGAGCCTGTTGACGTTTTGTTACTCAGCTCGCAACTAAACGTCAACAGGTCCAATATACAGTTTTCATGCAAATGGTGTATCAGATCAATGCGTAAGCCCTATATTTTAATGATGTCCCTGATGAAGAGCAGACATCATGAACAGTATCAGCAATACGCCAGCTCTCAGGATTGAAACACCGGCAAGCCAATCTCCCCTCTCCGACACTGTTGACCAGGCCAGCAAACAACAAGATACCAGTCCCCATTACCAGACACCGACCGGACATGGGAAACGTAAAATTACGGTTCGGGACAAGCTGGACCTGGTCATGGCTGTCAGATCCGGACGCCGCAATGAAGTTGAACGGCTACTGCATAAAGGCGTGAACATTCGCAAAGAATGCTATTTGAAATATCAGGATTCCCCGTTGAAAACGGCTGTGAACCATCGTCGTATCAAGATTCTGGAATTGCTGCTGGAGCATGGGGCAAACCCTGACGATCATGCCGTTGGTGTCAAAACGCCGTTGAACTCTATCCTTCAAGAAAAGCCTATCAGTATTAAGGTCATGAAGGTATTGCTAAAACACGGTGCGAATCCTGACGCCAAGACCAAGGGACGCTACACCCCGTTGTTTTGGGCTGTCTACCATAGGCATATCAATGCCGTAAAGCTACTTCTGCAGCATGGGGCCGACACTAATAGCAGAAGCTCGGGCTACGAAACGCCACTATACAAAGCGGTGAGATTGGGGGATATCAAGATCGCGAAGCTGTTGCTGGAGTCCGGTGCGGACGTTAATGGCAAGTCAACCGGCTTGACCACCCCTCTGGCTATTGCGGTGCACACCGGAGGTTTAAGGAGTGTGAACTTGCTGTTGGATTATCATGCGGATGTTAATAGCGTCGATGGCGACAGGATAGCTCCCCTTGAGTTAGCTGCCTGGAAAAAGCGGGGTGATATTGCCTTTGAACTGCTCAGGTGTGGCGCTCGTGCGGATAAAAAGCTGACCAGAAATTTGGTCAGGAAGGTTATCCGTAAATATAAGATAAACCCGAAAACCACACCGCTGTCGCTCAAAGGTGCCAGCTTACGTGCCATTGGGAAACATCTCAATGGACGTGATCCGAGAGTTTTGCCTTTGCCCGAGGCCACACGGAAGGAATTGCGATTACAGAGACGAGGAACAATATTTCCGTGAATCTCGTCTTCCGGGTTAACTCGAAGGCTTGAAGTAACCCATCATAATATTGAAAGTATCCATGACCGGATAGAGCGGGTAGAACGTGCGCGGGCTGGCAAAGTTTCGGGTCAGGTCATATTTAAAGTCGCTGAGAATAAAGTCAGGAACCTCCGGAACCCATTGGTTTCCCGCTTTCCTGAAGGTGAACACTTCGCTTCTGGTCTGATAGCCGGAGTATGACTCCGGGAAGATAGTTAGTACGGTTACAATCTCTCCATCATCATCTGCCCGCATACGAAACCTGGGGGGCACATTAATTTCGTAGGCCCGGGAAATACCCACATTAAATTTTGATTTGGAAATAATTCGCACATAAAAATCCTGTGGACTCAGTTCATTGGCTTTTGCCCGTCCTTCAGGAAAAATAATTTGAAACAAATGACTTGAGTGATAGCGTTGCACCTGATGCTTTAACAGTTTTAATGCGTCTTCAGCAAAGAAACTGGCGAATTCGTCAAAGTCAAACGTGTTCAGGTTTCGAACCATCTCAAGAACAGTAGATTTAAGCGCTTCTTTATCTGCTTCAGATAGTGACGAATCCCCGTGCGGTTTTGGTGAAGTTATTTCTGCAAGGACCGGTTTGCTTTTGTCGTTGGTTTCTGCCCCACCAAGGCATGACTGGACGGTTACGAAAACGGCAATCATGCCAATAAGACATAATTGAATGACTCTGGACACTTGAACCTCCTGACAAACCAATATGGACATAAGATAGCCAGTAATTCCGGTTTCTGCAGGTAGAGATATGATTGCCAGAAAATATTATGGAAATGCAGATATCTGTAGCCATTGGTTTTAATCAGGGCTATCAGGACGTTGTTGCTCCGGTTCCTGGTCTGTGCTCGCCATGGGGTTATTGACCGTTGTCATATCCGTCATCTCTATCATCACCGGTTCGTCATGGTCATCGGATTCATACCCGGTCAGCACATGGTTCACAGGGCTGTCAGGGCTTTGCGGTTCAGGCTCCGGTTCTTTGCCTGCGCTTGCCATGGAGTTAGTGGCTTTTGTCATATCTGTCAGCTCCATCATCACTGGTTGGTCATGGCCGCAGTATTGATGCTCGGTCAGTACATGGTACACAGGGCTGTCAGGACTTTTCGGGTCAGGTTCTTCTTCAGCGTTCGTCGCAATAGAGCTTCTGCCCCCTGTCCCCATGTTCTCCTGAATGGCTGACAACGATTGATAATGGCTTTCGGGAGAAGTTGACAGCCGTCTCATGTCCCCCTGCCTGACTAACAATGGTTGATAATGGTTCCAGGGAAGAACAGGCAGCGGTCTTGAGTTTGCCTGACTGACTGACAACAGTTGCGGTTGGTGATGGTTCCGGGGGGGAGTAGATAGCTCTCTCTCAACCCGGGGCATATCGGGGGACTCCGGTATGGGTTCCTCACGGTTACGGTCAGCATTAGTCGATGATCTTTGGCGGAAATAGCGGTAGACGCACACACCGGTAACACCGGTCAGGATAAAAATTACGGTGCCCAGAGCGACGCCCAGGGTGATATAAGTTATGACAGTAGTACTTAGAGACTCCGCTAGCGGTGATGGTGTGGCAAATTTGGTAGCGCCCGGGCTGGCAAAGGTCATGTCGGATGCCGTGGCCACAGTTGTTTGGGGCTTTGTAATTGTGGCAGAACCCGTATCGGAAAAGGTCATGTTGGTGCTCGATACCCTGGCCCCCGTCTCTGTGATTAAGGGCGTTAGCAGGGCATTAGTACTGTTTAATGTGGTAAGACTGTAATTAGCGGCCTGACAATTCTGTGTTACCAGGCGGGGGTCAATACCTGCACAGAATTTATGATCCAGCCAGTCACGACACTCAGGGTCATTGTCCTGTTGCTCACCATTAATGCGGACATTACAAATAACAGAATCATCTCCTGCATTTTTATTCACAGAGGCATCTTTACCTGCACTGTTAAAGGTGCTGTTAACCACCACAGTGTTGGCGATATTTTTTGGATTAACGTTAAGTCCTACGAGAATACCGACACCGGCCCGTTTTGTGCCAATATGACAGTTCACTGCGGTCGTTTTGGTGACAGTCCCTGCATTTGCGCCTCCCGCACCAATACCGGCATATGCATGTTTGCCAGAGGTTTCCACCCGGCAGTTGATTGCCGTCGTGTCGGAAACATCGCTGTCTTCATGATGTCCCACCCCGATACCGGCATATGCAACGCCTGTGGCGGTTGTCACGTTGCAGTTCACGGCTGTCGTGTGTCTAACAGTACCTTTATTATTCGACGTTCCCGCCCCAATCCCGGCATCTGCATTATCATTGGCGGTTGCGACTGTACAGTTTACTGCTGTCGTGTCGGTAACCGTTCCTTGCTCAAGATATCCCACCCCAATACCCGCATCTGCACGTCTTCTCAATGTTTTAACATGGCAGTTCACCGCAATTGTGTTGGTAACCATTCCTTCCTCCGAATATCCCGCACCAATACCAGCACTTGCGTACTTTCCTGCTGTTTCCACATGACATTTTAACGCAGCTGTGTTGATAACAGCGCCTTTAAACTGATATCCCGCACCAATACCGGAGTGTGACTTGGCTCCGGAACTTTTTACCGTGCAATTCACTGCAGTCGTATTGGTCACAGTTCCTCCACCATTAATCTTGCCAACGCCAATAGCTGCGGGTGCATCGTTAGTGGTGATGTCAGCACCTTCAACCTGAATATTGCTGATCGTGGCATTACCTGACATTTCACAGGCTGCTACCCCGGCTGGATCGTTTGACCGTATACTGGTACCACTAAAGCCCAGGCGATCAATACGACCGCTCTCGGCCAACTCTCCTACCAGGCAGTGCGAGAGGCTGCGGATCATATGACCACCGCCGTCCAACTCGCCGGTAAATGGATGGGTTTTATTGCCAATGGGCTGAGTCAGCTGGCTACCGTCAATATCCTTAATCAGCCGATATTTTTTACTGCATGAATATTTCTCTGTATGGCAGACCTTGCCCAGAGTTTCGGCATCCGCCACTTCAACCGGGGTGTCAGGGCCGGATGCTGTTGACGCGCCTGCCAAGGAAAGGCTGGCCAGAGCGCCCAGTGCCAGAGGCATGTTTGGCAGCTGGCCTGCCCGGAGTGTCGTGGTCACGGGGTTATCGGGCTGTGGTCGTGGGTTCCGGGGGGCTTTTCCGGTTTTTTCTTTAGCGTTTTCCGGCGTATTCTCTCTTTGCGTGTCAGGTTCGGGTAGCAAACCGGCACGGGCTGTGAACGCGTTAAACTGATCCCTGGCAAACCGGGCAGCAACCGAAAGGTTGGCAAGATTGCTCAGCAGACTAATGATTTCTGAGGGCAGGCCGGTATAGCCAGATATTGCCCGTCCTGCCAGTGCGGTGTACTGCAGGAAATTACTGGCCTGGCCATCAAGGCCCTGAGGATCCATGTCGGCAGCAGGGCTTACGAAGCCTGGTACCGGTGGGCTGGAATTGGATAGATCAGAGAAAGGGTTCAACGACTGGAGAAGTGCAATACCCCCGGATTGGATGGTCACACCCAGCCCTCTCCATCGACCCTCCGGTTCTGTGGGCGGGGTTGCCACAGTTTGCGGGTCGATGGCAGTGCTTGTTGGGGGGACGTGCGATTGCCGTATCAAATCAGTACCTTATAACAAAGTTGTTTGCAGTGATATCAATTCACTGTCGTTACAGAGCAAACATCTATCTATAGGAATAGAACAGATAACTATAGGAATAGAACAGATAAGTCAGTGACGTTTAAGTAGTTAACCAAATGAAATCCTATTTTCTGAATAAGTGGACAGCCACTCCCGGCAACTGCTCCTGCGTTGTTCCTTGCATAGTAACTGCCCACTTAGCCAGAAACATACGATTCCATTTGGCCAACTACTTGATTTGTCTTTGTCGTGTAACCATTGCCGATTTCTAAACCGTTAATGGGGAGGAGATAATAGCCAGTGTAATAGTCATGGTAAGAACGGTTTGAATTACATCGACCTTTTTTTACTAAGAAAAGGCAGTTCTGTCCCTTTGCCTCCGCCAGGCTGTCAAGTCCCAGAATTATTTTCAAGAACTTTTCCGTTGTTAATGTTGTCGAAAAATTGTAGCACGAAACAAACGCTGGCCAACTCAGAGTATTCAAGCATGATCAATCATCACTTGGCTGTCCGGCCAGATTTCCCCCAGTCTCTACCAGAAACCTCTGAAACATTGCCAACTGAGGCTTCGGTTAATTCTCTGTTGAGTACTCAGCAGTACCACCAGTTTGCCGGTAGCACTTTGAGAGAGCGAAACGTTGAATGCTCAGATCATTCGGAATCAGTAAAACGTGATGCTTCGAGAGATACAAGTGACACAGGGCCGATAATTTGGTGGTATCGATATCCTGAGGATCCATTCGAGGAGAGAGACGATATCTACAGATGGATTGCCAATGGGTCGAATGACAAAATTGTTGAACTGATAGATCAGGGGTTTAACCTGAACCAGCGCGATAGCTGCGATGAGCCACCGTTATTTTATGCTCTGAATTTCGGTTCTCTGGAAACAGTTTTGCTGTTACTGAAACATGGGGCGGACCCGAATTTATTCCGTGTTCGTCCCAGTTTTACATCCATGGGCAGTGGTGACTATAGTTTACGGGAGACCGACAAATTATCACGGTTGGTACTGCTGCTCAGTTATGGTGCCAAACTATTGGATGATAACAAAGCTTTCGGTGACATGTTTGAAGATAACCGGGTTTTCCGGCTTGCTGTCTATTACTTCTGGGGAAAATATTGTGAGGATCATGCTGGTCCCATACCCGAACCAAAATCGGTTGAAGAACTGAATCAGTTGGTTTTTAAGCTACCTGTTCTGCAAATCATGGCATATATTTCGTTGTTTAATGACGAACACGGGATCTTGCGCCGACCATCAGGCAACCTGCCCGCTAATTTACAGGAGTTTTTTGATTTTATTGGTGCCTGACTGTTGGCAGTGATATGGCATGGAGATTAACATTCAGGAATCTCCAGGGGTGGCCTGAACCTTCTCAGATGGGGGGGCAGAGTCATTAGACCACTTCATAAATAATGGTTCATGCCTCTTTTTTCTGAACTTTTTCATGTTTTTTAAATCTACATCGCCTTAATTGATCTGCTATTCAGAAGGCGAAATATTTTGGAATTTGGTGTTACAGCTAGAGTAATAGACTACCTGCGTCTGCCCGGTGATCATGTGCAGGATGCAAAACCAGCAGCAGTTTCTCTTCTTCGGGTGCGCTCAACAGATAATCTTCGTGGGGGAGAAGAAACCTGTAAAAAGTTGTTAGGCAGCAGATATTCCAGAGTTAAAAATGCCTACCCGGAAAGACGGGTTGCCAGGGAAGATTGCGCAGATGATTGTAAAGTCGAACCGCCACAATACCTTAGTGAAAAAGAATGTTTTACCTTGTCCCGATTGATCTGTGAGCGGTTAAGCAGTGAAGAAATTTTGGCAACAGGGAATGAAACATTTCTGAATTTCATAGATCAGGCTTTGCTTGATCTCAACTATCTTGATTCCTGGGTGGAGAAATTAATAGCGAACAAGAAAAAATTACCAAAACTGTTAGTCCGCTCATTCATTGGTAATATGATTGCGTGCCGATCATCTTATGCAATACTGGTCAGGGATTTGCTTACCTGTAAAAACTACTTTGAAAATAAAGTGTATGAGCAGGCAGGGCCGAAGGTCAGTGAGGGTTCAACACCCGATAAATATACTTCAAAGCAAGATGAGAGATGTTGTGTAGTTTATAAGCTGGCTTCAAGCTGGTCATATTTATTAAAGTACATGAGTCAATGCAATGAGGTAATGCCTGCCCCATCGTCAATCAGTGGTTTGGATTTACCGGATATGACGCACCCCTTTGATTTGAGAGAGCCCACACTGGGCTCCATCGCTGAGTTGAAAAGGAGACTGTCACAACTGAAGGGCTGCTGGCAGAAGCTTAACCAATGGTTATTGGCGTCACCAGCCAGGCTTTTTGTGAAAAAAGAGGACCACACTCACCATGTTATGTTGCGGGTTGATAGTCAATTTATTCCGGGAACGCTGGACTTGCAGGAATTAGTAGCCGGGGAAAAAACTGGCAGTGACCGGCGGGCAAAAGCGACAGAAAGTGCCCGGTGGCTGGTGCCTGAAAAGGTTTGGAGCTTTTCAGAGAAGGTTCCTTTAGCCGACGTTGCAGGCCAGGGTAGCCAAAGTGATTACGGTAATAAACCATTCGTTAATATAGAGCGTCCAGCAGCGTGCAGCTCAACCGGTAATACGAAATATGGTGTAGCATTAAAGTCCGCAGACTATCATTTGTATCAGCCGGTCATGAAGAAGCTGATGACTGACATTTGTGGAAGGAACATAAAAAGATTGAGCAGCTTGCAAGACAGGGTGCATTTTTTCCGGGATGACAGCAATGTTGAGCCACTGACAACGAATGAAAAAAAACTGCTGAAAGAGTTTGCTGAAGTGCTGGAGACTTCACGGATATGGTGGATAACTGAATCACCATCAGTGAGAAGTATTTTTGACCAGATTTTTCTGGCAGAAAAACATAAAAGCCCGCTGACAAAGGGCATGATGAGTGTGGTGACTAAATTGAAATCCCATGTCAAGCTGGGGCGTAGTCTTAGTAGTAATAAAGTTCTTGATAAACGACAGAAAGAATTTTTATCAGTGAGGCAGTTTTCACTGGGGGAGCGTGATTTAGGCCTGAAAACGTCTGAGCTGCCAAAGATAACGTTCACTCCTGGCAGTCCTGAACGTAAACCAAAAGTTTAATTATCCGGTGTTTACTTATGACTTATCCCACTTGGTCACCATTACCATCCACTTCACAACCTGTTGTCACAGCCGATCAATTACCGTTGTCGCCAGATCAGCAAGCCGCCTCTGCTGAAGTAGCCAGCTTTGACGCACGGCACGCTACCCTTGCATTATCTGAGCGTCTGCAATTGCAGCGGCAGGGGTATTCTGACCAGGATATCTGCGCCGCAGAAAAAACATTGCAGCAACGGTCAACCGAACCACTGACGGTAGATCGCATTCTTCAGGAGCTGACAGACAGACGTGTTGATATAACCAGCACACTGAACAGCCTTGATGCGGCAGTCGACAACACTCCCGGCACTAATGCCAAGCTCCGTCTGGCAGGTCAGGTTATGAATTTCGCCCAGTCACTTAAAAAACGTGTGGATTGCGAATTTAACCAACATTTCTCCGCTGCGTGGCCAGACCGGCAAAAAGTGGCTGAGATGGTCAGCCAGTGGCCAGAGTCGCTGAAGGAGTCAGCAATCTATATTCGCTATGGGTGGCCAGTTTTGAAAGTTGGCAGAGGTGTTGATATTTTGTGTGATTTCAGGTCTGCCATGCAGGTTTGCAACAGTCTTGACGATCAATACGATGGTCTTCATCCACAGGTTCACCCTGATCTTTGGGCATGTTTTGATCCCGGGGATTTCAAGGATTATTCTGATGATGACTTTCGACGTGCTTTCAAAGAGAGTGCCCCAAAGTATCAGGCCCTGATTAGAAATCTGCCGGCAGATTTTCCGGTAATCAGTCGCAACGCGTACCTGGATTATCCGGTCTTTTTCCGTCTGGTGAGGGAAATCTGGCTTGACGCAATACATACTCGCAATACCGGAACCATGGAGAGAATCAGTCATTTGATGGTGTCATTTACAGATCACATAAACCGCAACAGCCATCGCTTCGGCAGTTACAACAACCACATAAAAGCACTGGATGACCAGTTATCGTGTAGCTATTCAATGAAATATGAAGAGTTGTCCGTTTTATTATTTCTGCTGGCAACGCACCCCCGTAGATGGAATGAAAACTATAGTTCTGTTTCCCGGCGGTTGATCCATTATGCTTTATCTGATCAGGAAAGTAAGCTGAAGACATGCCCTGTTACATGGGGAGCAGATCTGACACAGCAACTGAGTATCTGCTATTGGGTAGAGTCAAAGTTGATTCCGGATACCATCATGACCAAGCGTTTTCTGAGTGATATTGTGCAGTATATTGATAAGGATAACCGTAGATTCGGTTCACGCAATCTCTCGGATCAAGTTTACTGGACAGAGAGTGGCAGGCCGGGAAGGTACTTTGATAAAGAAACGCATCAGCTGCTGTCACCCATCATCGCATCGGACCCGCAAACATTATATCCGATGGAGGAAACCAGACAGGTGCTCACTGATTTCTACAGTGGCATTATCGGGACGTCCGGTGCTACTCCAGCAAATGGTTGAAAAGCACACCAGCTTTAAGTAGCTAACCATATGAAATCGAATATTTCTGACTCCTTGTGCTGGCACTCTGCTTCGTTACAACTCCGGTCACATAGCTACGGCTATGCTCCCTCCGTTGTGCCTCGCATAGTACCAGCCCAAGTAGCCAGAAATATTCGATTCCATATGGCCAGCTACTTAATGCCTGACTCTTCACTGAATATTTTCACCACGTTCAGAAGGGCCAATCGTCTGTTCAGATGATAAACGGCATCGGATTAATAATCTGGAAAATAACAGCTTGAATCTTACCGTGACAGATCAACGTCGTTTGTTTCTGATCATTCCGGTCATTAAATTTATAATATTTTCGTCGTAAAAAAGCTCTCGGAATTTTTCTTTACCAGCAACAGCTATTTATATTGAATTATTGTTTATTCTTTTTCCCCAGGCTTTTTCCACCATTTACCAATACGGCTGTTTTATGAATCCCGTTGGCTGTTACTCTTATCCTGTATCTACTGATACTTCAGGGGCATTCAGTGATGATGAGTGTTCCATTTGCAAAGAGGATTTCCATGGCCGTAGTGTGGTACCCGTTATCGTCAAAACCAAATGCGGGCACAGGTTTGATCTGGACTGTATTTCGAGATGGCT
This sequence comes from Endozoicomonas sp. ALE010, assembly GCF_049310165.1. Lineage (NCBI taxonomy): Bacteria > Pseudomonadati > Pseudomonadota > Gammaproteobacteria > Oceanospirillales > Endozoicomonadaceae > Endozoicomonas > Endozoicomonas sp. ALE010. Next base: position 46,871 of record NZ_JBLYNV010000025.1, read on the forward strand.
CGGTTCCGGATTCGGGCAAGGGACCTGTTGCATTTGTCGCCAGGCAGTGTTACCGCTGGTACGGGAGGCCGGTGCCTGTGTTTATGAGGACTCACCCTTCTGCGAAGCCCTTCCACTGCAAGCCTGTCGTAATGGTGATGTCGAGAAATTAACCGCGCTTTTGAGGCTGGATCCCGGCATTGCCCGGAAAACGTTCAGGTCTGCTATTACAGGGCGGCCAGTTGATCTAATGATCGTCTCTGCCCAGAACAATAACGCCGCCTGCCTGAAAGCCCTGATGGCTGCGGGGGCGGATCCCAACACGGTCCGGTCTGCGGATGGTGCCACCCCTCTGTTAATCGCTGCCCAGGATAATGACACCGCCTGCCTGCAAGCCCTGATGGCTGGGGGGGCGGATATCAACGCCACCTTGGCTTCGGGTGCCACAGCACTGTTCATCGCTGCCTGTCACAATAGCATCGCTTGCCTGCGCCTCCTGATCACTGCCGGGGCGAAACTCAATGCCGCTCAGGGTCCGGAGGGTGCCACCCCGCTGTACATTGCTGCCCAGAAAAATAACATCGCCTGCCTGCAAGCCCTGATCACTGATGGGGCGGATCTCAATGCTGCCCTGAATACAGGTGTTACCCCGCTGTTCATCGCTGCCCAGAAGAATCACATCGCCTGCCTGCGAGCCCTGATTACTGCCGGGGCAGAGCTTGATGTCGCCAGAACTTCAGATGGTATCACCCCGTTGTTGATTGCTGCCCAGCAGAATAGCATCGCCTGCCTGAGAGCCCTGATCACCGCAGGGGCAAAGCTCAATGCCGCCATGACTTCGGGTGCCACCTCGCTATTCACCGCTGCCCAGCATAATTACATCGCCTGCCTGCAAGCCCTGATCGATGCCGGGGCCGATCTCAACGCCGCCCGGGCTTCGAATACCACACCGCTGTTTATCGCTGCCGAGAACAATCACATCACCTGCCTGCAAGCCCTGATCCTTGCCGGGGCGGATCTCAATGCCGCCCGGACTTCGGGGGCCACCCCACTGTTCATCGCTGTCCAGAAAAATAGCATCGCCTGTCTGCAAGCCCTGATCACTGCCGGGGCAGATTTCAACGCCGCCCTGAATTCGGGCACCACCCCGCTGTTCATTGCTGCCCAGGACAATCACATCGCCTGCCTGAAAGCCCTGATCACTGCCGGGGCGAAGCTGAACACCGCCCGAAATACCGATGGTGCTACCCCGCTGTACATTGCTGCCCAGCACAATAACGTCAACTGCCTGCTAGTCCTGCTCATTGCCGGGGCAGATCCCAACATTGCCTGCACGGATGATGGGGCGACCCCACTTTACATCGCGGCCCAGGACAATAACATCACCTGCCTGCAAGCCCTGATCTCAGGAGGGGCGGATCCCAACATTGCCTGCACGGATGATGGGAGTACTCCGCTGATGGTCGCTGCCGAGGCCAATCACATCGCCTGCCTGCAAGCCCTGATTGCGGCAGGGGCAGATCTCAACGCCCGGACTACGGATGGTGCCACTGCGCTCTCCATCGCTGCCGAAAACAATAATACCGCCTGCCTGCAAGCCCTGAGCGCAGCCCTGGCCAGGAAGGAAGACTGAGAGTAGGCTCCCGGAGGCAGCATCAAGCCAGCCTGTGTTCCCAACGCCTTTAAACAGTTGTTATTGCATTGAATTTTTTTGTTTATTGTTCATCTAACCCTGTCACTGATTAACACATGCGGGTGTTTGCTCTATGGATGTCACTCCCGATTATTCATCCTCCGTTCCCATGGAGGTCTCCGGGTCGTCGGATGAGGTTTCTGGTGCCAATGGACATGGGGCTTTTCATGGCCGTGACGCAGTACCCGTGTTCGTAAATACCCGGTGCGGGCACCGCTTTGACCTGGATCGTGTTTCCAGGGATTTTGCCAGAGAACTGGTCGGGACACGTAAGTGCGCGGCTTGTCAGAAGAATCCGATGCCTCTGGTGAATGAGCATACCGGTGAATATTACCGGGACGAACACTTCCCTGATCCGATATTTTTTTACGCCTGTATTCGTGGGGATCAGCCTTTGATTCGTTCCCGGTTGCTCCAGGGGGTTAATGTTAATGTCCCTATGGAGCATGACTTAACCGCCCTGATATGGGCATCCCAGAACGGGTGCCTTGAGGTCGCAAGGCTGCTGATCGACAGCGGTGCTGACGTCGATGCCGTTACGGACAAAGGCATCACAGCCCTGATGTCAGCATCCCTGATCGGAAGCCGGGAGATCGCCAACCTGCTGATCAACAACGGCGCTGACATCAATGCCGTTACCAACAAAGGCACCACTGCCCTGATGCTGGCAGCCGGCAGGGGGCACCGGGAGATCATCGTACTGCTGATGGACAGGGGAGCTGAGCTCAATGTCTGCCGGAGCAATGCCGACAATCTCAATGGCTGGACAGCCCTGATGTCGGCATCCGATAACGGGCACGTGGAGGCTGCCAGGCTAATGATCAATAGGGGGGCTAAGGTTAATGTCGTTATGGAAAATGGCTCCACAGCCTTGATGTTGGCATCCGGAAACGGGCATTGCGAGACCGCTGAGTTGCTGATCGACAATGGTTCCGAGGTCAATGCCGTTATGGATGATGGCTCAACAGCCCTGAAGCTGGCAGCCAATAACGGGTACAGTAAGGTTGCCAGGCTGCTGATCGGCAACGGCGCAGACGTCAATGCCTGTGCAGACAATGGCTTGACTGTCCTGATGTCGGCATCCCTGTACGGCAAGCCTGATGTCGCTGAACTGCTGATTGACCACGATGCTGAGGTCAATGCTGTCAGTGAAGATGGCTTGACTGCCCTGATGTTGGCATCCCGGTATGGGCATCTGGAGATTGCCCGGCTGCTGATCGGCAGGTTCGCTGATGTTAAAGCCAGGATGGATGATGGTACCAATGCCGTGATATTTGCAGCCAGGAACCGACATTGGGAGATCGTTAAACTGCTGGTCAACAGCGGTGCTGAGGTCAACGACAGTACGGACAATGGCTTGACTGTCCTGATGTCGGCATCCTGGTGCGGACAGTGGGAGGTCGCCGCGCTGCTGATCCACAAAGGTGCAGATGTCAGTGCCAGGGTGGATAATGGCTTGACTGCTCTGATGTCGGCATCCCAGAGTGGACACAGGGATGTCGCCGTGCTGTTGATTGGCAGCGGTGCTGATGTCAATGCCACTATGACAGATGGTTCCACTGCTTTGATGTTGGCAGCGGAGAGCGGGTGGAGTGAGGTCGCGGAGTTGTTGATCGAAAGTGGCGCTGAGGTCGATGCCGTAACTGACAATGGCTTGACTGCCCTGATGTCGGCATCGGAGAACGGGCAGCGGGAGGTCGCCAGGCTGTTGATTGTCAGGGGAGCTGAGGTTAATGCCAGTATGACTGATGGCATCAATGCCTTGATGTTGGCAGCCATGAAAGGGCAGTTGGGCACCACAGAACTGCTGATCAGCAGGGGTGCCGAAGTCAACGCCAGTAACGACGATGACTTAACAGCCCTGATGATTGCGGCCCGGAGCGGCTTCAGTGACATTGTCTGGTTGCTGATCGACAAGGGCGCGTCTGTCAATGTCTGTATGCCCGACGGTTTCACTTCTCTGATGTTGGCATCCCGGAATGGGCATCTGGAGGTTGCCCGGCTGCTGATTGCTAACAACTCTGAAATCGATGTTGCCATGGATGATGGTTCCACTGCCCTGATGTTTGCCTGCGAGAAAGGACACCGGGAGGTTGCCAGGTTGCTGATTGACCGGGGCGCTGACGTCAATGTCGTTATGGACACTGGCCTCACTGCCCTGATGTTTGCATCTCAGAATGGACACGTGGAGATTGTCAGGCTGTTGATCGACAGGGGGGCTGAGGTCGATGTTGTGTTAAAAAATGGTACCACCGCCCTTATGTTGGCGTCCCTGCACGGGCGGCGTGAGGTCGTCGAGCTGCTGATCGACATCGGCACTGAGGTCAATGTTGCCAGGAACGATGGTTTTACTGCCTTGATGTCGGCATGCGAGAGAGGCTATCGGGATGTTGCCGGGCTGTTGATCGACAGTGACGCCAAGGTCAATGTCCGCATGGGAAATGGTGCCACTGCCCTGATGTTTGCATCCCGGAATGGACACGTGGAGACTGTCAGGCTGTTGCTCGACAAGGGCGCTGAGCTCAATGCCAGTACCGACAATGGCGTCACTGCCCTGATTTTGGCAGCACAGAACAGGCAGCGGGAGGTTGTCGAACTGCTGATCAAAGTCTTGATACGGGAGGGGATAGGATAAAATACGATTTCATTCGGTCAGCTACTCGCCGGGCGACTCACCCTCATTTTCCTGCTCTTTAATTTCCTGTACCCAGCGGAATACTTCGGCAACGGGCTCAATCAGCTCGCCGGGAATAAAATCGGCAATGTTTAAATGAAACAGGGCATGCGCCAGTGGTACGTTTTCAAGAACAGGGATGCCTTCTTTTTCAGCAATTTTGATAATAAACCGGGCATGACCACCACGACCTTTAACCGTGACAACAGGCAGTGGCGTCTTACCCTGGCGGTACTGCAAACCAATGGCCAGATGGGTTGGATTTTTAATAACAACGTCTGATTTGCCGGTGTTTTCTGCCTGGTTGAGTATTTCCTGATGAATTTCCTTCCGCTTGCCTTTGATTTCCGGGCTACCTTCACTCTCTTTATGTTCCCGTTTGACCTCATCCTTGCTCATCCGGTTCTGCTTCATAAAGTTGTAGCGCTCAAACATATAGTCGAGAATGGCAATAATCACGAAAGCAACCATGGCGTAGAGCAGCAGCTTTTTTATCAGATGGGCAGCGACCGGTAATATGCATGAAGTGCCGCAATAGGGCATGTCAACCATATCGCCCACACTGCTGTAAATGACGTAATACACAACAAATGACAGAAACAGGATTTTGATCACCGACTTGAAAAACTCCATAAGGTTTTTCATGGCGAAAATCTTTTTCAACCCGCCAACCGGGCTGATTTTTCCAATATCCGGTTTAATACCTTCAGGCGCAAACAGCAGGCCAAATTGCATGACGTTGCCGATAATGGCAGAAAACATGGAGACGGCGACCAGGGGAATCAGCAGGTCCATGGTTAAACTGAGAATACCGTGGGTAACGATTTTGAAAGAGACTTCAAAGGGTTCGTTGTAGCTTAACGTGGGAAACACCACCATCTGCTTGATCTTGTCAATAAAGGTGTCACTCATGTACCAGAGCGTTGCCAGTACCGCGATAAGGTTAAAGGTGCCGGATACTTCTTTACTTTTGGCGACCTGGCCCTTTTGCCGTGCATCGCGGAGTTTTTTGGGGGTGGGCTGTTCGGTTTTTTCTGCACTCATTTCCAGATCACTCCCAATGATTCAAACATCTCAGGGATTCCCATCATGTGCTTTTGGGATAATTCCAGAATGGTTCCTATGTAAACCACCAGAATAGCAAGGGCAACACCGGATTTAATGGGCATGGCCAGGATGAACACGTTCAGCTGGGGAGCCGCCCGGCTGATCAGGGCAATGCCAAATTCGGTGATGAACATGCAGATGATGACCGGCGCGGAGAGCCACATGGACAGTTTGATAATCAGGTCAAACTGGCCAAGGAAAAACGTCACCGCTTCCTGATTGATCTTTGGGAAGTAGCTGAATACCGGCCAGACCTGGTAGGTGAGCATCATGCTTTCCAGCATCAATAGAAACAGCCCACTGGTCATGATCATGGCAATAAAGGCCTGGCTGAACAGGATGCCCATCGGGGAGGTTTCTGCGCCGGAAAACGGGTTGAGGGTACTGGCCATGGAAGCACCCCGCTGGTTATCAATAAAAAAACCGGCGGCTTCCATTGCCCAGAATGGGATCGCCAGGACGAAACCCATGATGGCACCGATAAAGACTTCTTTGATCACGATGCCACCGGTGTCGTAGATTGTCAGTGTTTCGTCGGGTTTGGTCTCAGACAGCATGGGGTGCATGAACAGCACCAGGCTCATGCAGATGCCGTTGCGAATCATGGACCCACCAAGGTTCCGCTTGTGCAGCATAGGCAGAACGGTAAACATGGCAACGATGCGAGGCATCCCCATTGACAGGATGTAAAACCACTCTTTCAGATCATCAATGGGCAGGATCATGGTCAGAGCCTTTCGAACATATCCATCACGGCCACTGAGAAGTTATAAACCTCGATACCCATCCAGCGGGATGTCAGGAAGATACTGATAATGACCGCGACCAGTTTGAAGGCAAATGGCAGTGTCTGTTCCTGAATCTGGGTCAGTGCCTGAATCAAACTGATCAGCAGGCCAACCGCCGATGCCGCGATGATAGGAGGCATGGACAGTAACAGTGTCAGCCAGAGTGCCTGGGCTGTGAGTGTCAGTATATGCGGGTCATGCATAACTTAGCACCAGTCCGTGGATTAGCCGGGTCCAGCCATCCAGCAGTACGAACAGCAAGAGCTTGAAGGGCAGGGATATGGTCATGGGTGACACCATCATCATACCCATAGCGAGAAGGATGTTAGAGACGATCAGGTCAATAACGATAAACGGCAAATAGAGCAGAAAGCCAATCTCGAAGGCCTTGGTCAGTTCAGTGATACAGTAGGATGGCATCAGAACTATCAGGTCATCTGCGCTCAGTTGTGCCTGGTACGCCTTTGGCCACAATATTCTTGCGGTTTTCAGAAAGAAGTTTCTTTCCCGCTCCGTGGTATTTTTTTTCAGGAAGTCCCGATAGGGGGCTATCAGCAGCTCGATGTTATTCATCAGCTCTCTACTGTCTTCACCCTGAAAGCTGATGTTCTCCTCTTGCGCGATATCCCATGCCTCAAAACCTACCGGTGCCATGATGTAAAGCGTCAGGATAATGGCCAGGGCATTCATGGCGATATTGGGAGGAATCTGCTGCAGACCGGTAGCGTTTCTGAGAATGGAAAATACCACCACCAGTTTCAGGAAGGATGTACCCATCACCGCAAGAAAGGGCACCAGCGCCATCAGCGCCAGTGGGATCATCAGATAAAATGGACTGGTGAGAGTTATTGCGCCGCTTTCCATAGTCGCCTTTTCCAGTCTCAGAGTATGAACAAGAGACTTTATTGTTTAGGTAGTCAGTCAGTCGACAATTCTGGTAATACGTGCACCCAGTCGATTATTTATTTGTACCAGCTGGCACTCGGCAATCAATTTGCCGCCGGCACGAACCTTAACCGGTTGTTCGATGGGACGATCCAGCTCAAACACATGGCCAGGCTGAAGAGACTGGACTTCCTGTGCGGTGAACTGCTGTCGCCCCACTTCGAATACCAGGTCAATCTCAATATCTGACAGGTCGATAGGCTCCTGTTCATGATGCATTTGATCGTCTTCCATTGAGTCCATCCTGTGCTTGATGGTGATGTGAGAACCCTCTGCTTCCCCGATGAAAGCCGTATCCGGGTTCACTCTGATAATCAGCTGCTGCCCGGTGACGTGGTAATTAAAAAATACAATGTCACCGACACCCAGGGCGCTGGTTTCCTCTTTAGACAGTTTTGCCCGTCCAAGTTCAAGACCTGCCCAGATAGGTATATCGGTGGATTGCTCCCGGATATGAGTGGGCAGCAGTTTGAGCAGCTCAAAAACAATGGGCGTGCTTTCCAGGTAAATGGGGTACTGCGTACCGCCTATCCGGATATTCATCGCCAGTTCTGCACGCTTTGATTTATCTTTATTCGGTGCCAGGTCAGTAAACTGGATGGCAATACCAAGCCCCTGCATCAGATGCTCCAGCAGGGTTTGCAGCCTGTTTCCCAGAGCGGCCAGCATCAAGTCTTTTGGCAGTTTCAGCAGTATCTTGCTGTTCAGATTGTCCGGCATGATCAGGTCAATGAAGGCACTGCCGGTGTACAGAGAAACGGGCTGGTGATTGATTTCCAGCTGCATGCAGATAGCAGGCATGGTTTCCGGGGCAATACTGCCCAGGGATATGTCCCACCTGTCCTCATTAACCGGCAGTGCAAGCTCTGTCTGGCGGTTGCTGAGGATTTGGCCAAGCAGCAGCTGCGACGGTGAGACAGAGGGTAGATCAAGAGTTTCTGCTGCCATGGTTCAACCTATGCCCGGTCGTTTCTGGAAGAGTTCTGGTCGTTATCATCTTCTGCCGCATACTGGTTACGGGAGCGACCATCACTGTCCTGGTTATCGCCGCCTGACATATTGATATTTACCTGAACCTTGTCGTTGGAGAATCGCTCAGCCAGCATTTTCTGCAGGTTGGCTTCATGCTGGGCCAGAAAATTTCCGGCTTCTGCTGATGTGGTGTTCATGGTGACTGTCAACTCGCCACCGTGTCTCTGGATTCTGATCTCGGTACCCGGCAGCACATTGTCTTTCAGGGAAATGCGAACCTCTGCCCCATTCACCGCATCCTTGGCAGACACCTGTATTTGATCGGCCATCTTCTGAAGTGCAGCTTCAACTTCTTTCACGCTGCTGGCCTGCTGGATCTCACGAATCTGGGTCTGAAGCTGGGTATCGGCTTTAATTGGGTTCTGGGCGTTATTGACCATGACCTGCTCAGAGGCGTCTTCGCGGGTATTCTTGAACATATTCTCATTGTTTTTCTCTTCCTGAGAACCTTCGCGAGAACCTTTTTCCTGGCGTCCCCTGATGGCATTCTTAGAGTTTTTGTTCCGCTCGGCCAGCAGGCTTTCCAGACTTTCCAGGCTTTGCTCCTTATCGCCACCCGTTTTTTTCTCTTTGCCACGCTTTTCTTTTGCCATGCGATCCGCAAAGTCGTTAGCCTGCTTATCGGATACATTGCGACTTTGCTGGTTAGCATCATTCTGTTGCGGGGGTGGAGTTGGCTGAGTGTTGGTTTGATTCACGCCGTGTGTTGACATGATGGTTAACTCCTATTCCTTGGATTTGACGGTAAATTCTTCCATTTCCAGATCTTCAAGACGTTTGGCTTCTTTCTCAGCCTCTTCATCCTGTACCTTGCAGAACTCCTCAAACTTCTCCACAGCCATCTTGGCTTTAAAGTGAGCCTGTCTCGCTTCTTCCAGGACCTGCTCCGCTTTGACTACCTGTTGTTGTGCTTCTACCACCCGTTTTTCTGCATCGGCAATGGCCTGTTCCAGGGAGGCATCTTTCTCCCGTAACATGGCAACTTTCTGCTTCAACAGATCCAGATCATGCTGCTGAACACTTGTGTTCATAATGTTATCGTATAGCCGCTGTTCTTCTTGACTGCGCCATACAACATACTCTTCCAGATCCTTTTGACGTTGTGCCACTTCCTGCTTGCGTTGTTCGACCTCCTGATGGGCGAGATCCAGCTCATGCTGACAGCGCTTCACCTCCCGTTCAGCCGATTCCTCCCGTATATTTTTAACCTTCAGCAGATCATGCAGCATCTTCTCAGTAACCTACGATTTGCTGTAGTTGGGCAATTGTCTGGTCGAGGGGCATCAGTTCATCCGTTCTCTGCTTGAGAAAAGAGCGGATGGTTTCAATTTTCTGAATCGCCTCGTCGGCCAGTGGGTCAGCCCCCTGTTTGTATTCCCCGACTTTTACCAGTAATTCAATATCTTCATATTTGGACATCAGGGCTCTTGCCCGACTGACCGCCGCCCGGTGGTCTTCGGTAGTAATGGCATTCATCACACGGCTGGCACTGGCCAGCACATCAATGGCCGGGTAGTGCCCGGATGCGGCCAGCTTTCGGGAGAGAATGATATGACCATCAAGAATCGAGCGTGTTTCATCCGCTACCGGCTCGGTCATGTCATCCCCTTCAACCAGCACGGTATAGAGTGCCGTAATAGAGCCTACATCTGACATCCCGGTGCGCTCCATCAGCTTGGGAAGGGTGGCAAATACCGAAGGCGGGAAACCCCGACGGGTCGGTGGTTCTCCGGCGGCCAGTCCGATCTCACGCTGGGCACGGGCAAAACGGGTGACAGAGTCCATAAGCAGAAGAACCCGTTTGCCTTTATCACGAAAAAACTCAGCAACGGCTGTTGCAGTGTAAGCGGCTTTGGAACGCTCCATGGAGGACTTGTCGGAGGTCGCCACAATAATAACCGATTTCTTAACCCCCTCCGGGCCAAGGTCGTGCTCGATAAACTCCCGCAGCTCCCGCCCCCGTTCACCGATCAGGGCCAGTACGGTGACATCCACTTCCGCTCCCTTGACCAGCATGGACAACAGGGTACTCTTACCACCACCGGCCGCTGCAAAGATCCCCATTCTCTGCCCTTCACCACAGGTTAGAACGCCATCAATGGCTTTAACGCCCAGGGGAATGGGGTGGTCAATAATTCTTCGGGTCATGGGGTCGGGGGCATCGGTATAAACCGGGTAATGAGCTTCAGGCTCAATGCCATCAAATGCGTCAGGGTTTAATGGGTTGCCCATACCGTCCAGCACATGCCCCAGCAGGTGAGGGCCAACGGCTACGTGGTGTACTTTGCCGGTTGGAATAACTTCAGTGGTGGAGGAGATCCCCATAATTTCACCCAGGGGGGATAGTACCGTCTCATGTCCCTGGAAACCGACCACTTCGGCGTATGAGTTCCGGTCGCTGTCATCAGGGTTATTGGGGGATACCAGCTCACAGAGCTCACCGATTTTGACACCAGGCACCGCCGCTTTGATGATCATGCCCTGAACTTCAGTAACACGGCCACGAATATCAATCAGCCTGCCGCTTTCCACGGTGCTTTGCAGCGCATTGGTGAGATAGTTAAAAGTTTGAGCCAACTTGATGCCTCCATTATTTTTCTTGCTATGGATATGCTGCTATCGAGATCCTTCTGCTTTCCATGCTCGGTAAATGCAGCATTACCTGCCCTGACAGCATGGAGTTATTATCCAGACGCGGCAGAGTATAGTTGCTCTACTCAATACGTGGCTGAAAAACCGGATAAAGGATTCCCGAATCCATTACAGGCTGCTATTTTTCTTTTCGGCCTGATGATTTCGAGCTGAAATGGTGTTGGTAAAATAAATGCAGCGAAATAAAAGAAGGGCTGTGAAAGCCCTTCATGGTATTGGGTATTTTGGGAGTTACACCATCATTCCCATATCGCCGGGGCCTCCGGGGGCTCCTCCGGGACCACTCTGGGGGCGGGGAGGGGTGGATGTTGAAGAAGTCTGGTCCTGCTTGGACTCATCCAGTTCACTGACACACCATTCCAGAGTGTTGACGAACTTTTCCAGGGTGGACTCGAATAAACCGTAATCGCAGGAAGCCTGCAGGGAGCGAATCAGCAGTACTTCAGTTTTGTCATGGTTCAAGGCCAGAAAGGCACCCTGCATACTATGGTGCTGGAGGTTCAGTGAACACATTTTTTCCAGCAGTGTGGTTTTCTCCGGACTGTCATGGGTAATCATGGGTCGAACAGAAGCAACAAATACCAGCGCCTCATCATCTTCCAGATACTCCATGTTCACGATCAGGGTGTCGTCAAAACACAACCCGCAGGCATCGTGTTCGTTTAATTTGAGTTCTCCCAGGCCGATGCTCTGGGCAAAGTGTTGTAGATGCTGTTCTACATTCTGCTTGAAAGACATCAGGCCCTTCCCTCCAGTGATTTATTTTTCATAATTGAGCAATTTATTTTTGATAGGCTATTTATAGCTTAGACACTATATATAGCTCAGACATTCGCCATGGGAAAAAATTCCATAGATTTAATCGGCGGATTGTCACATTTCATAAAAAGCTGAAATAAATTCGCCAATCAAGGGATGAAAAGCCTGCCGTTTTACTTCATGATGCAAAATCGCTCAAGATTGTCAGGTTTGGTAGATAGTTTGTGATTGATGACACCATTTGGATGAAAGAAGCCCTGCTGGAAGCTGATAAAGGCCGTACCCTGGGCGAGGTGCCCGTCGGTGCTGTCGTGGTTAAGGAGGGTCAGATCATCGCCCGGGCGTGTAATCAACCTATTTCATCCTGTAATCCCGTTGCTCATGCTGAAATTCTGGTACTTCAGTCAGCGGCTGCAGCCATTGGCAACTACCGTCTGCTGGATTGTGATCTCTATGTTACGCTGGAGCCCTGCACCATGTGTGCAGGTGCGATTGTCCACAGTCGGATTCGTCGCCTGATCTACGGTGCAACAGAACCCAAGGCCGGTGCCATTGTCAGTGCCGCAAGGGTTCTTGAACAGCCTCAGATGAACCACCGGGTAGAGGTTACCGGAGGTGTCCTTCAAGATGAATGCAGTGGGATGATCAGCGAGTTTTTTCGTTTTCGCCGTCAGCAAATTCGTGAACAGCGGGGAAAGCAGCCTTTTGTTGATAAATAGCCTGTGACTGCTGGTTTCCGAAGGCTGGTTTCGATTATTATAGGCAGCCTTTGAATATCCCCCTGAGTTGAGAGGCTAAAGCATAAGGGCTGGCTGTAATCCAATCAGGAAGTGGCCACTCATCCGGGCTTCCTGATGTTTATTATTAGCTCACCCAGGCTGTAGCTCCTCACTAGCTGTTAATTGGCCCGAGGACAGACCAGAACATGCTGATACTGCGTGGCACCCCTGCACTTTCCCAGTTCCGCCGTCAAAAGTTGCTTGCTCAGCTGCAGAGCCGAGTGCCAGAGATCTCCTGTGTTGTTGCTGAATTCCAGCATTATGTGAAAATCCAGTCGTCCTGTGCACAAGGTCTGAGTGAGAGGCAGTCTGATATTCTGGCCAGACTATTGACTTACGGCCCAAAGATTCAACAGATAGAACCTGACAGCTTTTCTTCCAGGGCAGAATTTCTGGTGGTTCCCCGTCCGGGCACGATTTCCCCCTGGTCCAGTAAAGCATCCGATATTGCTCACAATTGTGGCCTCGGTATGATCCAGCGAATCGAGCGAGGCGTTCGGTTTGTGGTGTTTGCGGATACCCGTTTATCAGAAGATCAGGAAGCACGGATTGCAGATTTGCTCCATGACCGGATGACCCAGGCTGTCTTCCGTGATGAGGGTGAAATTACCAAACTGTTTGCTGTGGCCGAGCCAGCCCCGATGACTACTGTGTCCATTCTGGAAGGCGGCAGAGAGGCACTGGCTGCGGCTAATCTTTCCCTGGGCCTGGCTCTGGCTGAGGATGAAATCGACTATCTGATAGAGAGCTATCAAAAACTCGAACGGGATCCTACGGATGTTGAGTTGATGATGTTTGCCCAGGCGAACTCGGAACACTGTCGGCATAAAATTTTTAATGCTTCCTGGAGTATTGATGGTGAAGAGCAGGACCTTTCCCTGTTCAAGATGATCCGAAATACTCACGCCCTGCACAGTGAAGGGGTGCTGTCAGCTTATAAAGATAACGCCTCGGTTATTGAAGGTTTTCACGCAAAACGGTTTTACCCGGAATCTGATAGCCGTGAATATGGTTTCAATGAGGACGATATTCATATCCTCATGAAGGTAGAAACCCACAACCACCCGACGGCCATCGCACCCTGGGCGGGAGCCGCCACCGGTTCTGGTGGTGAAATTCGTGATGAAGGTGCCACCGGTAAGGGATCCAGGCCCAAGGCCGGTCTGACCGGATTCACCGTATCTAACCTGAACATTCCAGGCTATCAACAGCCCTGGGAACAGGATTATGGCAAGCCAGGCCGCATTGTCTCGCCGCTGGAAATCATGATCGAAGGCCCATTAGGCGGTGCCGGTTTTAATAATGAGTTTGGTCGTCCAAACCTGTGTGGCTATTTTCGTACCTTTGAGGCCAGCGTCAAAGGCGTTGCAGGCTATGAGGTTCGTGGCTATCACAAGCCCATTATGCTGGCCGGTGGTCTTGGCAATATCAAAGCTGAACACGTTGAAAAAGGGGAGATCCCGGTGGGTGCCAGGCTGATTGTCCTGGGCGGTCCTGCCATGCAGATTGGCCTGGGTGGTGGCGCGGCCTCTTCCATGACATCGGGTGAAGGTCAGGAAGACCTGGACTTTGCCAGTGTGCAACGAGACAACCCGGAAATGGAGCGTCGATGCCAGGAGGTGATCGACCGTTGCTGGCAGCAGGGGGACAGGAACCCCATCGCATTTATTCACGATGTGGGGGCCGGTGGTCTCTCCAACGCACTGCCTGAACTCGTCAGTGATGGTGGCCGGGGCGGTCACTTCCAGTTGCGTGCCATTCATAATGATGAACCGGGCATGTCGCCGCTGGCGCTCTGGTGTAATGAGTCCCAGGAACGTTATGTGATGGCGGTGGCTGCAGAAGACCTTCCCCGCTTCGAGGAGGTCTGTCAGCAGGAGCGTTGCCCTTATGCCGTGGTAGGTGAGGCGACCCAAGAGCAGCGGCTGCTGCTGGATGACAGCCACTTCAATAATCACCCGGTGGATATGCCGCTGGATGTGCTGCTGGGTAAACCACCCAGGATGCACCGTGAGATTCAACGTCAGTCCTTCGAGCGTGATCCCCTGGACCTGACCGACATCAAGCTGCTGGAAGCGATGGAGCGGGTATTAAAACTGCCATCCGTTGCCAGCAAGAACTTCCTGATCACCATTGGCGACCGAACCATTACCGGTCTGGTTAATCGTGACCAGATGGTGGGCCCCTGGCAGGTGCCTGTGGCAGACTGCGCGGTGACCGCAACGGCTTTTCAGGGCTATACCGGCGAAGCCATGTCCATGGGGGAACGCACACCGCTTGCCCTGATCAATGCTCCTGCTTCCGGGCGCATGGCGATTGGCGAGGCGATCACCAATATCTCTGCTGCCCGTATTGGTAAAATCGGCGATATCAAACTGTCGGCCAACTGGATGGCCGCAGCAGGTCATCCCGGTGAAGATGAAAACCTGTTTGATACGGTTAAGGCCGTGGGTATGGAGCTTTGCCCGGCACTGGGTATTGCTATTCCGGTGGGTAAAGACTCCATGTCCATGAGCACCCAATGGCAGGAAAATGGGGAAGATAAGCGTGTCACTTCACCACTGTCGCTGGTTATCTCGGCATTCGCCCCGGTTCGGGATATTCGCAAGACGGTGACGCCTCAACTGAGGACGGATCAGGGTAATACTGATCTGCTGTTGATTGACCTTGGCCGTGATCACAACCGACTGGGTGGTTCAGCACTGGCCCAGGTCTATGGTCAGTTAGGTGACTCGGCACCGGATGTTAACTCTCCGGAAGATCTGAAAGGATTCTTTAATGCCATTCAGGAACTGATGGATAAAGACCTGCTGCTGGCCTACCACGACCGCTCCGACGGTGGCCTGTTTACCACCCTGATTGAGATGGCGTTTGCTGGCCATACCGGTATTGCGGTTGATCTGGATAAGCTGGCTGGCAACAAGTCCATGGTTCTGCCAGCTCTGTTTAATGAAGAGCTGGGTGCGGTTATCCAGGTGCGCCACCGCGAGAAAGGCCTTGTTAAGGATATCCTGGCTCAGCATGGTCTTGCTGCCTGTTCTCACACCATCGGTACCCTGGCTGCTGGCCAGCGGGTATCGTTCCGGTTCAATGGAGCCGAGCTGGTCAGTGAAAGCCGGATCAAGTTCCAGCGCTGGTGGGCAGAAACCAGTTATCGCATTCAGGCGCTGCGGGACAATGCCGAGTGTGCACGACAGGAGTTCGATAACCTGCTGGATGATCATGATGACGGGCTTCATGCCTCCCTGCCTTACGATATCTCTCTGGATGTGCCCTATATCAACACCGGTGTTCGTCCAGCCATGGCCATTTTGCGGGAGCAGGGTGTCAATGGTCAGGTAGAAATGGCGGCGGCCTTTGACCGGGCTGGTTTCAAAACAGTTGATGTGCACATGAGTGATATCCTGTCCGGTCGACGTACTCTGGATGAATTTACAGGTCTGGTGGCCTGTGGTGGCTTCTCTTATGGGGATGTTCTGGGAGCCGGAGAAGGCTGGGCCAAGTCGATTCTCTTTAATGAACAGGCCCGTGATCAGTTTGCCCGCTTCTTCGATCGTCGCGACAGTTTTGCCCTGGGTGTATGCAACGGCTGTCAGATGCTCTCCAATCTGCATGACCTGATTCCCGGTGCTGACTACTGGCCTCACTTTGTCCGCAACCAGTCTGAGCAGTTTGAGGCCCGGGTGGCGATGGTTAAGGTTCAGAAGAGCCACTCAATCCTCTTCCGGGGGATGGAGGGTGCCCGTATGCCAATTGCTGTCGCTCATGGGGAAGGGCATGCCGAGTTTGCCGATCCGTCTCACCTGGAGCGGCTGGCGAACAGTGGTCAGGTGTCTTTGCAGTTTGTGGATAACCAGGGCAGGCCCACCACACGTTATCCCTACAACCCCAACGGCTCGGTGCAGGGAATTACTGGCCTGACCTCTGCCGATGGTCGGGTTACCATTATGATGCCCCATCCTGAGCGGGTATTCCGTACAGTTCAAAACAGCTGGCACCCGGAGCACTGGGGTGAAGATGCACCGTTGATGAGAATGTTCCGCAACGCACGGGTCTGGGTCGGTTAACAGGAAAGGTCTTTCCTGTTTTCCCAAAAGGAGTTAACGACATGAATTTGAGACGCTATTGGGCCATATTGCCCCTCACTTTTGCCGCTCTGCTGTCAGGGTGTATGACGGACAGCACAGGGACAACCTATTCAAGCAGTGAGGCCCGGAGAATCCAGCAGGTCAGTTTTGGCACTGTTTCCGAGCTGCAATATGTAACACTGGAAGGCACTGAAGGTGCTGTGGGTACTGTAGCCGGTGCGGCCATTGGTGGTATTGCAGGATCCAGTGTTGGCGGTGGCAGAGGCAGTGATATTGCCGCTATCCTGGGCGGAGTTGCCGGTGGTGTGCTGGGGAGCAGGGCTGAAAAACAGCTGACCACACAGCAGGGTATTGAGATGACCATTCGGCTTGATAGTGGAAAATATATTTCAGTGGTTCAGGAGGTTGACTCAAAAGCGCCTATGCAGGTGGGTGATGCGGTGAAGATTTTGACGCAGGGTAACACGACTCGGGTTGTTCGAATGCGATAGTTTGATGGAGCGGGGCTCGTCTCCGCTCTTGAATAAGTTTTGGAGGCTTTCCGGCTATGGGTGAGGATGGGCATGAGTAACAAGACAATTGCAGTAGTGCTGGCGGCTCTTCTGGCTCTGGGTGTGACTGGCTGGTTTTTGCTGGCTAAAAAGGATGAGCCTGAACCATTGCCCGTAACGGAAGTCATTCCGATACAGCAGGAGGTCATAGACACGCCGGTGGAAGAGCCTGCTTACTCTCCGGGCATCGAATTTGACGAGTCTTCCGAAGAAACCCGAATCATCCTGAAAACGCCGGATAACGGAGAGTTGAGCAACCTGCTTTCGGAAAAAGTGCTTCGTGACGACAAGGTAGTGGACAAGCCTGCAACCGGAAAATGATGAAAGTGTGAGACATATCTCACATTTTTTCGCGTAATCACTGCTATTGCCATCACGAGTGTATTGATAACGTAAACCTTGCATGGATGCACTTGTCACACGGATGTGACCCCGCCAGCTCTGCTGGTGGGTTTTATTTCTCTTCTTAACTTCCCTTTCCTCCGAACTATTCCTCCCTTCGAACCACGGTTATCAGGACTGGTTGCAAAGCCACTGTCATTTTTTTACTGTGTGGCAAGAAAAGTAAACCTTCATAAATGTTTCATAGTGGTGTGTTAGCTGCACTGGGCTCCGCCTCGGTTAGCAGCCAGACAGAGGTAAGTGATGCCTTTATTAATAGAGCCGGAGATGCTGGCTACCCTGTTGAACGACCAACATCTGCTGGTTCTGGATGCTCGATTCAGTCTCGCCGACCCGAAACAGGGACGGGTGATGTATCACCAGGGACATATTCCGGGAGCGCTCCATGCTGATCTTGAAGCAGATCTCTCCGGTTTGATTATTCCCGGTAAAACTGGCAGGCATCCACTGCCCGAGTCGGCAGACTGGCAGGCAACACTCCGTCGTTGGGGAATGGATAAGCACTCTCAGGTCGTTGTTTATGATGATGGCGGTCATGCCATGGCCGCCAGGGCCTGGTGGCTGTTACGTTGGGCGGGTATCTCTCAGGCTATGATTCTGCATGGCGGCATGAAAGCCTGGCAGGCGGGCCGTTATCCTGTGACTAACGATGTGTCTGAAGTGGCAGAAACTCAGGCTGATTTTACCACGGGACATATGCCAACGGTTTCAGCGCAGGATCTTATGGCGCAGATAGAAACTGAAGGTAGCCTTAGTTATAAACTGATTGATGCCAGGGCTTATGAACGATTCCGTGGAGAAGAAGAAACCCTGGACTCGCAGGCTGGGCACATTCCCGGGGCGGTATGCCATCCATTCGCCAAAAACCTGGATGAAGATGGCCGCTTTCTTTCAGCGGATCACTTGCGGGAACTATTTACTGCACTGGTTGGCGACGACTCCCGGCCTGTCTTCTACTGTGGCTCCGGTGTTACCGCCTGTCACAATATTTTTGCCATGGAGCTTGCGGGTTTGTCGGGTGCCACACTGTACCCCGGCTCATGGAGCGAATGGATAATAGACCCCCTGCATCCTGTCGCCAGAGGCCAATAGCTTCGTGTCATTCAGAGTAACCCACGGGATTTTATCGGGCTCAGCTCACGGATGTGTTTCTGCTGAGCCAGCCTGCCAACAATCTGATGCTGACTGGTAAAACCGGAAACGCACATCTTGATTTCATACTGATCTTTTTTGCTGTTCAGCTCAGCAACAAAACTTTTCAGGTGTAACCCGTTCTCGCAGCTGCACTGGAGAATTTGTTCAAGGCTGCCGGGATCACTGGTGGTGATCAGTCGAAGGTTCAACTCGTTCACGCTGTCATTTCCTGTCAGTGGCAAATGGTCATAAAAAAGCCCCCGGACCGGTTAGGGTGCGGGGGCTCGTTTCTGCTTTTCAGCTATCCACGATAACCCCCCCGGAGCATCATAATGGTGCCGGGTTTCATGTTAATCATGGCAAGCAGTGAAGAATTCATAGCGATAAGTAAGTATGCGTATTGTTGTTCGGTCAAAACTTATAACAAACCAGATAGGGTTTGTAAAGTCTTAAGTTCGGCTAATCAGCGATAATTCTTGATATATCTTCCATAATTATTCATGGGAAAACCTCTCAGCCTTGATGATGTATTCAGGTAGAATGACTGTTTTTAGCGAGTGTGAAAGAGCTGGTGACTTAATGAATTCATGGACTGTTGATAGCTGGAGACATATGCCGTTGCTCCAGCTGCCGGAATATCCCGACCAGGAAAAATTGAGCCGGGTTGAACAGGAGCTGGCTGCCATGCCACCGCTGGTTTTTGCGGGTGAAGTGAATGAGTTGAGAAACCGTCTGGCAGAAGCGACCGAAGGCAGAGCATTTCTGCTGCAGGGGGGAGACTGTGCAGAAAGCTTCCTGGAGTTCTCGGCTAATAACATCCGTGACACGTTTAAAGTCATGATGCAGATGGCGGTGGTGCTCACCTTTGGTGCTGCCTGCCCGGTGATCAAGGTAGGGCGTTTGGCCGGCCAATTTGCCAAGCCAAGAACTTCTGGCACTGAAACCATCAATGGTGTTGAATTGCCGATCTATCGCGGTGATATCATTAACGGCACCGAGTTTACCCCGGCGGCTCGTAATCCGGACCCCCAGAGAATGCTGCAGGCCTATCACCAGGCTGCTTCCACCCTGAACCTGCTGCGAGCTTTTGCCCAGGGTGGCCTGGCCTCTCTGGAACAGGTGCATGCCTGGAATCTGGACTTTGTTGCAAACAGCCCACAGACTGATCAATACCGCAACATGGCTGACCGAATTGATGAATCGCTGGATTTCATGAGAGCCTGTGGCATCTCAGCAGAGCATTCGTCCACCATCCGAGAAACCGCATTTTATACCTCCCATGAAGCGTTGTTGCTGCCTTACGAACAGGCGCTGACCCGCCGTGATAGCCTGTCCGGTAACTGGTATGACTGCTCAGCCCATATGCTCTGGGTGGGTGACCGAACCCGTCAGGTCGATGGTGGTCATGTTGAGTTTGTCCGTGGTATTCAAAACCCGATTGGTTTGAAAGCAGGCCCAACCCTGCCACCGGATGACCTGATTCGACTGATTGACCGGATCAACCCGGAGAATATTCCCGGCAAATTGAACATCATTGTCCGCATGGGGGCTGACAACCTGGAGAAAGGCCTGCCGCCACTGCTGAAAGCGGTTCAGCGTGAAGGGCGCAATGTGCTCTGGAGCTGTGATCCAATGCACGGGAATACCTACAAGGCCAGCAATGGTTATAAAACCCGCGAAGTATCAAAAATTCTCTCAGAAGTTGAGCAGTTCTTCGCGGCCCATCGCGCCGAGGGAACCTATGCCGGTGGCGTTCACTTTGAAATGACCGGTCAGAATGTGACGGAGTGTGTCGGCGGTGCCAATGCCGTGACGGAAGATCATCTGGGCAATCGTTATCATACCCACTGTGATCCTCGCCTGAATGCCGATCAGGCGCTGGAGCTGGCATTTCTGATTGCTGATACCTTGAAAAAGTGCCGTAAATTGAGAGATAGTGCATAGCTGAGGCTCAATCACGAAAGACCGCATTAGCATCATCCGGTGATATTACGACATTAGCTCTGGATGCCACTGTTAATGCGGCTAACATATTCCGTTTAACCAGCAAGTTTAAAAAATAGACATGGTTTACTGATAGCTGTTGACTTATCGTTCAAAAACAATATGATAGGTTTCATCTGACGGGGTATAGCGCAGTCTGGTAGCGCGCCTGCTTTGGGAGCAGGATGTCGGGAGTTCGAATCTCTCTACCCCGACCATATTTCCTTTTCTTACTTCTCTTCTTAAAGCTTCATTGAATTCTTCTCTGCTGCCATTGACAGTTTCGTCTGCATGTCTAGAATAGCTCTGGCTTCGGCGTGTAGCGCAGCCTGGTAGCGCATTTCGTTCGGGACGAAATGGTCGGAGGTTCGAATCCTCTCACGCCGACCAAGGAAATCAAGGGCTTACGAGAATTACATATAAATAATTATTGATTTGAAGCCCTTTTGAGAACAAAATTGAGAACAAAACACTTGTTTAGGAAACCTGTGTTGTTTACTTGGAACCTTTGATTTTTGGTGCCTTCCGGATGTAAATCTTCCTGCCTGTTTCGGTTCTGTGGCCTGAGTATTGGCCTTCATGATCGGACACACCTTTTGCTTTCATATCGTGAAAAGTGAACCTTTCTTCTGGTGTAATCTTTCCTGCAGCGACACGGCGACGCATACAGTCTTTGAATCGGCAGGCAAACCGCTGAGGCTCAATTGGTGAGCCGTCAGGTTCATGAAAAAGATACTCGCTGTGTTTGTTGGTGCAGATGGATTTAACCATGGCTACCGCTGTTCTGAGTCTGCGGTTCCAGAGCGTGATTTCGGAAATACTGCCTTTGGCTCTTTTGAGATAAATGCCCTCTTTGAGCAGGTCGTTATAGGTCAGAGCAAAGATTTCAATTTCTCTTGCCCGACACTGGTAGGCTATTTCCATGGCAGCCCTATAGAAGGGTTTCATGGTGCGTCTGACTTTCCGGTATAGCTCATCCGTTATGTAGAACGTTCTGGACTCTTCTTCGAAATTGGGTACTTCTTTGGCAGGGTTCTGCCTGGGGATATCTTCATGCTCCAGTATTCCCCAGGACCAGGCTGCACTGATAAAAGTCTTTATCTGGTTCCGGGTCGGGTTTCCCTCAAAGGTTTTCAGCAGGCGCAGGAGCATGGCCGGGGTAATGTTGTTAAGTAAAAGGTCACCAAAGCGGGTACCGTTATTTGGACCTCGACGATCAATAATTTTGGGATAGTAGACTTCTTTACGGTTGTGCCGGGTAGATTTGCTTAACTTTTTGAACTTTTCACTTTCCATATAGGCAGATAGCAACCATTCAACGGTTTTTCTGCGAGTCTCTTTCACTTGATCCAGCAGCTGGTAAATTTTACCTTCTGGTAAATCCGACGGCCCGAGAATAACGCGCGTACCCCTTTTGCCTTTGCCGTTAAAGCAGCCAAGATACGGCCAGTAGACTAACTGGCCGCGATACAGGAAAACGTCCTTTGGCAGCTTTCTTTTCTTTTTTGCCATTTCAATACTTCTCAAAAAAAGTCCTGCGAATCATCTTTGCCAACTTTCAGTGGAGCATTAACCGCCTGGATCGTGGTCATTACAGAACCACCACGCCCCCGAAAGTAGGCAATGCCGTTGGCACGAAGAAACTCCAACAGATCAGAGGTTCTGGAGTATTTGCACCAAGTCTTGAGCTGCTCTTCCGTAACAAGGTGGTTTGACTCTTTATTAGATGTTTCCATGGTACAAAAGTTCCTTTTTCCTCAGGCCACTTGTCTGGCCGGTCTGGTGAGATTTGCCCGCACCAGTGCTTCGGAAAACTGGGGTGGTACTGCGTTGCCGCAGCGGGCGACCTGATTGGTTTTGGTGAGGCGGTTTCCGTTGGCATCGTGGTCAATGATGTAGTCAGCGGGGAAGCCGTTGGCGGTGTAGAGCTCGCGGGGTGTCAGCATTCTCATACCAATATCGATAATGGAATAGGCTTCACCGGCTACAGTGACCAGCCCAAACCGGTCACGGCTGGTGATGGTATGGCAAGGATCGGTAATGCTCTGGCCATCGCCAGCACCGTAATACTTCACCAGGAACGCATGAACTTTTTCAGAATGGTTGTTTCTCTTCTGCAGCTGCGCAGTAACCAGGGCGTTATGGTCTTTGCTGGTGATGGTGTGCAGTGGTTCGGTCAGGGATGATCCGGTAACGCCGGTGTAATGCTTGGCTATGAAAGCAGTCACCAGAGAAAACGAACCGCCCTTTGGATAAGCGGTAATGGTGCGCAATGGTTGCTCAATGGATTGGGCCAGATCCCGACCGTTGTAATGGGCGATAGGCACAATAAACGGCTTTGGATTATCAACAACAAACTTCTGAATACCCTTGGCTATCCGGCGCAATGTGTTCTCAGCCAGTGGTCTCTTGCGCTCAAAAATACTTGAGCATGGAATGTTCCAGTCAATACAGTCCGCAGCCGTTTTATAAGGCATAAGTCCATGACCATGGGTTGCTGCTGGCCAGACAATGGGCTGCCCATCGCAACGGGCAATCAGGAAAAGCCGTTTGCGAATGGTTGGCGCTCCATAGTCACAGGCTCTCAGTTCTTTCCATTGAACCTGGTATCCATAGCTTTGTAACTGGCCAACAAACTGACGGAAGGTTTCACCCTTGCGGGCTGGGCATGCAGTTCCATCGTCCAGCAGTGGCCCCCAGTCCTGAAACTCTTCCACGTTTTCCAGCATAATCACCCGGGGGCGAACGCGCTTAGCCCAACGAACCGCAACCCATGCCAGACCACGAATCTCTTTGCTTTTTGGCTTTCCGCCTTTGGCCTTGGAGAAGTGCTTGCAGTCCGGAGAGAACCAGGCAAGACCAACCGGACGACCATTGCAGGCTTCAACCGGATCCACATCCCAAACGGATTCGCAGTAATGTTTTGTGTGTGGGTGGTTGATGGTGTGCATGGCTATCGCTTCAGGATCGTGGTTGATGGCGATATCAACAGGTCTTCCCATTGCCATTTCAATCCCGGTGCTGGCTCCGCCACCACCGGCAAAATTATCCACGATCAATTCCCCCGAGAAATTAAGTCCCATCTGTGGTGGGATTCGATAGTTATGACTTTCCTTTTTCATGGCGCAAAAGATCCCCGTCCGCTAAATTAAGCGGTTTTAAAAAGTTCTGATTTCTTTAAAGTTTGGTACTTTAGTTATGTCACTTATGCGAACTCAGTTCGCATAAGCACAGTGTTAGGCGTTTTTAGTCTCTACTGGTGAATCAGCCGACATTGCTCTAATACCATCCTCTGCCAAAAGATGCTTCACGGTTTCGATAACTTGCTGCATTTCTTTTTCGTCGTACTCGTAACCAGGTTCGACGCCGATTTTTGGTTTTCTCAGTACGTTGTAAATGCCAATAAGGTATTTAACTCTTTGTTGCTTCTTGCTCATCTTTATTCCTTCTCGCTCCAGGTTCCCGCCTAACAACAGCTTCGTGTGGACTGCGCCGCACAAGCGAGGGTTATATGCCTAAATAAATCTCACGGGCAGCGGCAGCAGCTTTTTTGCACATCACTGTATCGAACCACCCAAAATGGCATTCTTCTTTCGGAATGCCCAGCTTGTCTGCCAGCTTTTGATAAGCAGCGTTGCGTGTCATCTTTCCCGTTCTGTGCAGAGCCTCAAAAGGTGCTTTGCATTCCTTTCTGGCCTCTCTTGTAGCAGCATCAGCCAACGTACCCAGGGGAATATCGGTTTTTGGGTGCATGCCAACATAGGCGCGGCAACCGTTACACCGGTAAGCCCAGGGCCAGCGACCGAAAGAGCGACCGTAGATTTCAGCATTGTTCACCACGACCACTTCACCACCGCAGTAATGACAGTGGGCAGGCTGGGGCAGTGGGTTGGATACCCGTTTGACTGCCAGGGCGCAGGGGTTGGCAGGTGTTCTAGCCATGATTACTCCGTGAACTTTTCATAATCTCCAGAATCCAGGTATCCGCAATGGTGGCGGCATTACGTCTGGCCATCTGCACCCGTGGCTGCTCCAGCTGCTGGTATTGGCTGAAGGTAATCTGACCCGGTTGCCAAGAGCGACGGTTGTCGCTTTTGATGGAGCGGCTTGCCCCTTCCATGGCGACAATGTCCAGAGCCAACCGGTTAAGATGCTTTCTTTCCATGATCCTGCTCCTGTTCTGACTTAACGGATGGCGTGGCGGCATCCAGTTCCGCCACTGCCTCTTCCAGCTCTTTTGCCACCTGCAGGCGATCCGGCAGGTGAGCCGATGGCATCATGACCATGGCTCGTCCCAGCTGCAGGGCCTGTTTGATTTTCCCGATATTCACTGTGCTCTCCCCCTAAAAAGGAATGGTGTCGTCTTCAAAAGTTGCCCCGGGCTGGTCCCATACGGTGTCCAGCGCATCGCCCCAGCTGTCCAATTCATCATTAATGGCGCTGAAGTCATCGCTGCCCGGTGGTTTCAAGGGTTCCTGCCGTGGGCGTGCTGCCGGGTTGTCATTCCATTCGCTGGGTGTACCAGGCATCGGGCTCATGTCGTAGTTCAGGATCCGCTGGAAACGTCCCTCGGGTTTCACCTGGATACGACTGGGTACCACAAACGGAATCTGCTGATCCCGTACCCGGTCCAGGGCGTCGGCCACGGTTCTTGGGCAGGGGGCATGGAACCCGGCACGTTTGAACCACCACATCTGGGCCTTGTTCTGGGCAAAGCCGGTATGCTCAAAACAGACCCACTCGGAATAGGCGTCAAAGCCACAGCGATAGGTCACCTTTAATGAAGGGGGCTTGTCCTTTTTTTCGTGCAGGTCGTAATGAACGTCATCCACGTTGTACCACTCGGCCTCGACCTGGCTGGCCAGTACGGCCGCACCGCTGGCACTCTCTTCATGCTGTGGGTTTTCCGGCCATTGGTAGGCGCAGTCCGGGCACTCGCGGGTGAAGGCCAGTACAAAGGTTTTGCACTGAGGGCACTCTTTCATGGGTGCTTCACCCGTCACGCCTTTTTTCTTACGACGGATACTGTCTACATTGATCCGGTCAATGGGGCCATGGCGTTCCACATTGCCACCGTAGTCCAGCACCAGGCAGTCGGCCTTGCCGGTCTGTGGGCTGATGCGCAGGCCACGGCCAAGGATCTGCACATAAAGCCCCGGTGATTTGGTCGGGCGCAGCAGGGCGATCAGGTCGGTCAGTGGGGCATCAAAGCCGGTGGTCAATACCCCCTGACTGGTGAGCGCCTGAATTCTGCCCGCCTTGTAGTCACTGAGGATCTGCTCCCGTTCCGCTGCTGGGGTGCCACCGTGCACACAGGCCGTGGTAATCCCTTCATACTCCAGCAGCTCCTTGACTTCCTCCGCATGGGCGACACTGACACAGAATATCAGCCAGGCTTTGCGATCCTTGCCGTAGTGGATGATCTCGTTCACCGCCTTGTCAGTCACATCGTTGCGGTGTACTGCTTCTTCCAGGTCTTTGGTCATGAATTCGCCGGTACGGGTACGGACGCCGGCCATATCAATCTTCTCTTTGCCGCCTTTGCTGATCAGCGGAGAAAGAAAGTCTTCATCAATCAACC
>NZ_JBLYNV010000026.1:0-72203 GCF_049310165.1 Endozoicomonas sp. ALE010
CAATGACGCCCAAACTCCGTTCGTCCTGAGCGGAGTCGAAGGGCGTAAGCTCCATGCCCTGAATAAAGACTGTGCCAATCACCCTTCGACTCCGCTCAGGGTGAACGGAGATTGGACACATCAAACACATTGAAATAATGCACGGTTACACGGTTCCAATGTATTTGATGGGTTTTCTCTATCAATGACGCCCAAACTCCGTTCGTCCTGAGCGGAGTCGAAGGGCGTAAGCTCCATGCCCTGAATAAAGACTGTGCCAATCACCCTTCGATTCCGCTCAGGGTGAACGGAGATTGGACACATCAACGCATTGAAATAATGTACTAATCCCCATCACTCGAATTAAAACCCAAAGGCACCTGAAGCCTGCCCGCCGTTGTGACAATCTGCTGGCTAAGTGCGTTAATGTGCTCTTTCAGCTGATAAAGCTCTTCAATCCTTCCCTGTTCAATCGCGGTGGTGAAATCATAAGGCAGGTGTTGCATGGCTGATAAGACACGGTCCAGCACCTGAACAATGCCTTGCCACAACGCCGCCTGTTCCGGATTAACGGATTGTTCAATGGCCAGGGTGACCAGCGAATCAGCGGTTGCAAGCACCGTCCGGATATTTTCCAGCGACTGCTGGCTGCGCCAGGATTCCGCCAGAAAAAGGTTGGTGCGATGTTTCCCCAGGGGCAGGGCCAGCTCTTGTTTCAGCCGTGAAGTCTGGGCATCCAGGCTGTTCAGCACCCAGCCATCCAGGCCCAGGGCATGTTGGCCTCGCTCCATTGCCATCAACTTGAGGGAATAGTTACCGGACTTTTCCCAGTTCTGCTGCAACTCCATGCTGTTGGCAAACAGTGCTTCCGTGTTTTCCATCAGAAACTGGCAATACTCGGTTTTTTTCAAGGCCAGGGCATCATTGGCCCGGGAATCGAAGAGCAGGTATTCGGAAGCGGAAAGCCCCTGGAGAATAACGCTGTCTGACCGTAATGGCACAGGGGCTGCACTTTTGAGCCGTGCTTCAACCTTGCGGCCGGTCAGGTTTTTCTTATCTGGCCAGAACTGAAAACGCCAGCCTTCCATATTCTCTTCCAGCATCAGTTGGCTAACCGCTTCCGCTGACTGCCAGCTTAACATGGTCGTACGCCACTGTTGCTGCAAGAGCCCGAAATTTTTGTTATCCGGATTAAGGCAGAATTCCGAGGCAAGGTTTCTCAGGTTCGATGCCTCAGAAACCAGGCTGGTATAACGTGGCTGGATCTGGTCTTCCAGCAAGACGGTCATGGGCGAACGGGATAAATCCGGTGTTTCAGGAAAAAACTGATCACACCCGCTCAAGCCCACCGACAGCATGATCAGTTTCAGGTATTTCATAAATTATGAACTGCCCGATTTATGGAAGAAGGCTGTCAGGAAGCGGTTGCCGTCAGGCGATGCGCCCACTTGGTTTTTGCTGCCAGCTGCATATCCACCACTTCGTCACTTTCATCGACGATTTCGCGGCCAAGCAGTGTTTCAATCATATCTTCCAGTGTCACGATACCACGGATATCGCCATATTCGGTGACCACCATGGCGATATGGCTGCGTTTTTCCAGGAACGTTGCCATCAGTTTTGGCAGTGGCTCCTTTTCCAGCACGGCAATAATCGGACGTTTCAGGCTTTCCAGTCTGGTACTGCCGCCTTCCCGAAGATGGGAAAGCAGAATGTCATTTCTCATGACAAAGCCGTTGATATCATCCGGGTCTTCACCGTACACAGGAATACGCGAGAAGCTGGAACCGGTGAACTCCTTCATATAAGCGTCAGTGGTCGTAGATTCCGGTAATGAAAACAGCACTGAGCGAGGCGTCATGATTTCCACAATCTGGAGATCACGAAACTTCAGCATGTTTTTCATCAGCTCAGACTCGACACCCTGCAGTGCACCCACCTGAAAGCCAAGGTCAGCCATCGCCTGAATTTCATCACGCAGATAAGGGTTGGTTTTGTCCTTCGGACTCAGCTTGCTGGTCAGTAACTCGGTGATCCAGATAATGGGCAGTAGCAGCTTAACCATAAAGCGCACACCAACGGCCATGACCGGAACCAGGGATTGCCACCAGGACGCACCAATGGTTTTTGGAATAATTTCAGACAATACCAGGATCAGTAAGGTCAGCACGGCGGAAAAAACTCCAACAGCGGCATCACCAAAGACTTTCGCCGCCTGGGCACCCGCACTTGCCGCACCAATGGTATGAGCAATGGTATTCAGGGTAAGGATAGCGGCCAGAGGGCGGTCAATATGATCGTGCAGCTCACGGACAATCTTTGCCCATTTGCTGTTTTTCTGCTCAAGGCTAACCACATAGGCCGGGGAGATACTGAGTAGGACGGCTTCAAACACCGAACAAACGAAGGACACCGCAATAGCGATGACAACATACGCAACAAGCGTAACCACGCATGGCTCCAAAGGTAATCAAGGGAATGCTATTCTAGCCTGAGAATTTAATCTTTGGCGATAGAAATTTCCGAATATTACATTGAATCGGATTTCCGGTTGCCCGCTACAGGGTGCTACATCTGCATACATTAAGGTACCACGATCTGTAAGTGTTGAAATTTGCGGGATTTACTCACTCATCACCGCACCCACCACCATCACCGCCGTCGCAACCAAAGCCACCACCGCCATAACGGCTATCGCAGTATCCGCCGTGACTAACGTCGGGTCGAAGTAACGTGTAAAGATACGGAACATTCTTGCTAAATTGTGGTCAAAATGAATTGTATGGATCATTTGGCCAGCTTCTGACTGGAGAAGACTTGCGGATATGAATGTTTTCGAAAGAATTTCCGGTTTATTCCTTGGAGGTATCTTCCCCTCCAGTCCTCCGGCTGTTGGCAATTCATCATCAAGTGACGAGTTATTTGATGAATACACTCCATTTCTTCAGATGTCACCGGAAGATGATACTTCTTCCAGTGGCCCGGGCCGTGAAAGACGACCAATTCATAGCTTTGATATTGCCGCAACGGAAAAAAAGAGAGCGGATACCGCCAACCCGGTGAAGTTTGACTGTGTCATCATGCCACCTGATGATGACGTAGATGCACTGTTGGACAGGCTGTCTACCTTTGAGTATCAACGTGCACAAAATGGTGAGGCCGGTGCTGAGATTCACCTGATTCAAAGTTTTGAAGATTTGTCCAGGGACAACCTGCGCCAGCGTATTCATCTGGAAGGTGGTGGCAAATGCCAGCGTTCACCCGGCAAGTTATTTGACAACAGTCGCCCGATCAAGCTGGTGGTTGATTTACAGAAGATGCACCCCAGCGATACCGTGGCACTCAATGACCTGCTTGACCCGGAAAGCCCTGCATTAAATAAAATCAGATTAGGCAGTCATGTTGAGATACTGGTCCTGGTGCAAAAAAAGCAGCTTCATACCGGTAATACCTTTTCATTGGGTGCCGATACCTGTCGGCGCATAAACCGGGTAGACAATACCTGGGATTATCAGAAAAAGCTGGCATCCCTCACCAGCGTTCCTGAAGCACACCGCTCTATTCTTGATATCTCTCCCTGCGCCCCGGATGACAATAACCCGGCCCATGAACATGAAAAGTTCTCCATTAATTTGTGTCACGGCAGTGTTCCCTGGCGGCAAACACTGCTCGGGAGCTACGGTGTTAAGGCCGATCATGGATTCGGCTGGGAGGCGGGAGCCATTGAGAGAGAGGCACCTAAAAAACTGTGGATAACCGATGCCCCCGAAAGGGATCCGGCATTTACCCAGGCGCTGCGTAATATAAAAATCACCCGGGAAATCGAAGCACAGGGAGAAAAACTGTCACTGCCGGAAGAGATGTTCTTCCGGGTCAGACAATCCGGGGGGGAAGACAGGTCCCGGCTCCTTGGCAGTATCAGGCTGCTAGCCAATATCCCTGACGGTCCGCTTATCACCATCAATTCCGCTAATGTTAAAAGCTGGCTGAGCACAGTGGGGATTAACGACAAAGGAGAGAGTTGCGAGCACCATCCTCTGAAAGAAGCCATTCAGGCAGGAGGGTCAATAGTGGTGACCTCGTCATTGGAGGAGGCGCAGTGGACGCAATTACTTCATCGGCTCACAATGCTGATGGAAGAAAAAGAAACGAAAGTTCCGCTGACATTGCTCGAAACCAGACAACCACCGTCTTTTTTTCCTGCCAGGCCTGACAGTTCGCCACCATTGGCGGGTGACGCATTTGAGCCAATGATCCGGATCCAGCGCAGTGAGGATCACGAAGCACTGGTGAATGATCTGTTCAACAGACACCCGGAGGCTGAAATTGTCCGTGTCAATCCTGAAACGACCCTGACACAGCTGGTTAATAACCCACATATAGCCTCTGAAGCCAGATACCAATACGGATTCCGCTGGTCCGGCTTGATGAAGGCTTTGCAGTCAAATAAACCGGTTATCTTGTGTGGCCTGGAGCAAAACCCCAGGTTGCAACTTGAGCTGGAAACCCTGCTGTTGAAACCGGGCCACTTCTTTGTCAATGGCAGTAAAGAGCAGATACCGGCGAATTCCAGAATTTATCTGGTATGGCCTGAAGGTGTCAGGACGGAATCGCCGGTATGGCACAGTGCAATTGCCCGGGAAGTGGCCGTGACGCCGCCGGTTCCTGAACACTCCCAAGCCTGGAACAAGCTGAAAGAGGGTCTGGAAAAACTGCACAGTGCTTTAAGGACGCTGCCGGAAAGGTTTGCCACTATTAATTGGCCAGCGTTGTCGGATGCCCTGGTGCAATCGGTACTCAACGAAGCCAATGCCATCGTCGCGGAGGAGGGCGGCACCGAAGCGCTTCCTGTCCACTACCGCAAAGCCGTTGCAACATTGGTGACACATGTCGCCAGAAAAGAAAAACAAGTCAGAGCGTTCGCAAAGTCAATTACCCGGCAAATATGGCCCGACCCGAATGGCTATTGGGTGGATATTGATAAACTGACCGCAGTTCTTGGGGATGGTCACCTGATCAACAGTGCCTATATTACCAGCAACGGATGGGAGCTGGTTGAACTGTTCGGCGAGGGATTTTTCTCACACCCTGAGCCAATGGCGCTTGATTATAACCAGCCTGGCCACAGGAAAACACTGATCGCGCTGCTATGTCGCCACGCCCCCAGAGTTTACCAGCGAACGCTGAAAAAAAGACTTGGGTGTGATGATGAACTCTTAAATACACTGCCTGAGGCGACCTGCCGCTCATCCGTCATTACCCGGATTCTGAACAATGCCCTGTACGCCGGCTGGGATTTTCGGAAGCAACAGAGTATTCCGGTTCAGACGCGACTGGAGAACCTCTCCACCCGGATTCTGAGAATCCAGCAAAATGCCTCCGCAAACCAGCAGCGGAATTTGATCCACAGCTTGCTGGAACGGCAATTTATTAATATCAGTGATGATGATCCGTCGGTGCTGGAGCAAATACTCTCAAAACGCATATCCCAGCATAGCAGGGGACTCAGGAGACTGGCCCGACTCAAACGACGAATCCGTGGCAATAAATTGATCACCCTTGAGGGCACCACCGGTACGGGCAAAAGCTATCTCGCCCATCAGGCGGCAAAATTGTCAGGTCCCACGTTTACCCTGACGATTGGCCCCAGCGCAGAAGAGAGCCATCTCCTCAAACGGTGGGTCTGGCAACCTCAGGGTGATGACCGTGAGATGACAGAGCAGGCGGGAATTATCCTGAAATGGGCCAGAACAGAGCCCGGACCCGGTGCGATGGTGACCCTGGTGGTGGATGAAGCGAATCTTGCCGCTAATCTTCTGGATAACGTGCTGGCCGGTATCTGGTCGGCAAATCCCCATATATTCTGTGGTTCCGAAAGAGTGGACATTTCACCTCAACACCGGGTTGTGTTCACCTGTAATCCCGGTGCCTACTCCGGCCGCAGTGAGCAAACGGTCCTGCAGGATCGGGGTATAAGGGTTCACTATCCCGCTTTAAGCCCTGAGTTCCTGAAAGAACAGGTGGTCTTGCCGACACTGAACAGGCTATTTTATGGGGCCTCTTTAAAAGGGCTGGATGACACTGCGGCCCGGCAGACTGCCGACACGGTGATGGAGCTGCAAAAGCAACTGAAACTGCTGCTGCCGGACCGGGTCTTCAGCCCCCGGGATCTCACCGACGTCTGTGGCTGGATCGCCTGTCAGCTCCATTACAGCGGCAGGCGTGTCACGCAAACCCAGCTCGATGATATGGTCTGGAACGGGTTTGACAGTGTCATCGCTCACTCACTGAATAATCAGACTCAGGCGTCTTACCAGATTTTAAAGCTGTGGTTTGAGCACCGCTATGAGGCCCACAAACTGCCAGCCACTGTGACAGGATACGACCTGCGTCTTGATCAGCTTTACGACACATTCTGTCGCTATGTTAACCGGGCAAAACCTGAATTTGATACATCATCACAGTCCGTTAAATCATTAATGCAGACGCTGGCCCAGGATCTTGATCGCCTCCGTCTTGAGCATGAAAGTGGCGTTCGCCATTCAGGGCGCAGGGCGACACTGGTTGAAGGCCCGGCCGGCAGAGGCAAGGACGCAACCTTGAAGTTGCTGCTGGATATGTGGGATGCCAGTGGTGAGACGGGCAGGCCCACCAATGTCCGTTACTTCAATGCCGGAGACTGTGACTGGGCTGAACTGAAGCAAGCCATCAGGGAAGCCCAGCAGGAAGGGACGGTTCTGGTGGTTTCAGAGTTGAACATGATCAGCAGTGCCGACCTTGAAGGTGAACTCAATGATGTACTGACCGAGCCTTGCACACCCGGCTTCCACCTTTTTGCCACCACCAACCCACCGGAATACAGCGGGCGCAGCGCATTTTCACCGGCACTTAATGATCGTTTCCGGATTATCAGAATCGATGATTACAATGAGCAGGAGCTGCGCAGGATTGCCCGGCAATTATTACCCCCGGAAAACCCGGATCAAACCGCTGAGCGTATTGCCGCCCTGCATTGTTACGTTTACCAACGGTTAAAAAAATCCGGGCAGGCCCTGTTCCCGGTTTGCCGTGATCTGCAAAAGCTCGCGGCAGCAGTCACGGCACAATCGGATTTAACGGCATTATTCTGTCAGCATTACTTCCTCTATATGGCAGCCGGAAAAATCGCCAAAGAGGAGGTTGCTGGTTTCCTTCGGGATTCAATGCCAGAGCAACCAGCAACGGTAGATGGTCATCGTTACGATCACGGGTTATGCCGCTGGCTTTTTCAAACCATTCCCGACCTGGACAGACCATTATTTATCCAGCGCTCAACATCCGGTGGTTTTGGTGTCACGCAGACACGGGAACTCGTTATTGATGAGAAGCTGTCGGATAGCGATGCCAGGGCAGAAATTATCAAGCGGACTGCCCAGTGGTTATGGCGGCACGAGACCGATATGCCAGATGATCTGGGAGTCGGTGGTGATAATCAAAGCAAGGCGCTCTATGTTATGCAGCAGCGACAGTGGTTTCGTGCACGCATAAAAGACAGCGACGTTCTACCTTCGGAGGTATTTAAGCTCAGCGGCTTTAAGGCTGGTCCTGCCGAGTTGCAGGTTTCAGCCGGGCACATGGATGCTCTGATGTACCTGAATGGGTTCCGACATATTTTTTCAGAAAGAGAGATCTGGGAGCGCTTATTGCGCGGTGACCTGCAAGTGGACATCGACAGGCCAGTTTCAGTCTGGGAGGCTTATCTGAAGCCTGCCTGTCTGCCGGTTGTGGTGGTTTGCTGTCTTCCCGCTCTTGCCATTGCACGGTGTTTGCCTTACTTGCGTCGAACAACTGGCAAGAAACTTGACGGTAATGTGACGTCTCCTGTTAGAGAGCAGCCCCAGCAACGTGTGGGTTGGAGAGATGGTGGGAATGGCTACCAATCCATAGAAACCAGAACGGTCATTGGGTGTTGCGGGTCTCAATCCGAGCCTGTAAGGAGGGAAAGAACATTCTACGGTGAGGACATCGTGAAATATCGGTTAGATGTCATTCGTTATCAGGTGACCGGTGAAGGCAATATTTACACGAAGGATTGGACACCCGGAAAGAGCGATTTAATCAGGGTCTTTCCTGAGGCAATGGCTCCAAATACGACAGTTCAACTGTATCCGTGGGAATCTTATGGGTGTCATACGATCAAGGTTGGACCTGGCCATAAATTGTTTCCTCTGCCCGGCAGGCAACCCAGGGAGGAGATAACTGAACTTCGAACGGAGCCGGTGCGGGCTCACCAGGTATTCCTGGATAACTATACTGGCCAGCACTGGATTCGGTTTTCAGGTTTAATCATCAACTGCAGTATTCATGTCCACTATAAACTGAGCAAAAAATGCGGTGACGCTGGTCTGCTTGAAAAAGCCAATGTCAGAAAAGTGCATGATACTCAACCAGTAGAGACTCAGAAAAAAAACAAATACTGTTGCCTCCCGGCAGAACTGTTCAAATCCCATGATCGTAATCAGCGTGATGACCTGATCTCTCCACAAGGCAACCATTGTCCGGAACCGGTCAGGCATCGCGTTGATGTCCTGTTCAATACGGTGCGGGCAGCTGCACACGCCCCCATAACAATGCTGACCGATAAGCAGCAGTTGGTACTGGATATTATCAACGCAACGGATGATCAGGGGCGCATTGCCGCAGCAGCGGAATATTGTCGTCAGTTTGACAATCAAAGTTACCTTAAGATCAAAGATGATTTGGCACAGATTCTGCTCTCAGAGGCTGTTGGCGCTTGCAGGCACCGTGCACCTGTTTTCAAGTTTATTATGCAATATTTTGGTATCACCTGCCGTATTGTTAAAAGTGAGATTCATGTCTGGGCAGAAGTCTGGAATGGCCATGATTGGGAAACCTATGATTTGGGCGGTGCTTATTCGGAAGAGGATATTCATGGCCACAACCCTTATTTTCCAAAAATTGATGTTCATGATTTCGCAGAACGGGAGACTGACCAGTACTCCCTTACTGCTTTAGCCCCCGGGGTAGTAGGGCATTTCAAAAAAGCCAATCTGGAAGGCTTTAGTCAGGGATGTGAACGCTTGTCAACCTGCAAACAATATGACAGCTCCTTCGTTGAAGAACAAAGGCAGGTGGAAGAGTCATTATTGGCTGGTTTGAATCAAATGGCTGAGTCGGGTTCAGATGACTGCAGGCAGGTTTTGGAACATATTGAATATGCTCAACATCAACTTGATGCACCGTCTCGCTACCATCCTACGCGGAAAATGTGGGGTTTCCTCGAATCGGTACTGACTAAGCACTTGAAGCACTGCATTGAAAAAAAAGAGGCCAGTATCGGATGGTGTTCTGTTTTGGCGGCTTTTATTGTCCAAAAAAAGTGGTTTAAACCCAGAGTAGACTATTCATTTAATCTCTTTCTAAATCTCAAACAGTGGCGCTGGATCGAAGCAAATGTCCCATCGTTGGGAATGCTTGCCAACCAGAATATTGAAAACTGGTATGATCTCTGGAAGAACAATGAACTCCCTTTCTCTTTCTCTAGGCGTTATACCCAAGAGCTCAATGAGATGGTGACGGAGATAGATGAAGACACCCTGCCCACCGGGTGCTCGGAAACCTTTGAAACGTTGTTGGGCGCTTCTGCCAAAATTGAGCAGTGGACTGATCAGCCAGAAGATGGAATACCCGATATCAGTCGTCTTCTCCATGGGATCCCTGCCTACAGAAAAGTGACCTCAAGCCAGTCCCAGGTGGGTAAGCCTCTCTTCCTGATGACCAATGGCTTTATCGATACCCGCAACCAGCCGGAAGAGACTCAAACCCGTTTTGCCCACTATCTTTACAAGCGTGCCCAATCTTTGAAGGCACCCATGAGCATTGGTCTGGCCGGAAGAATGACTCTCAATTTCAGACCGTTCCATGTGGTTAAACCAACAAGCACGGTTCACGTTAAAAATCTGCTACTCAACTATGATAAGGTCTTTGCTACAGATAAGTACTACGTTGCTGAGCATGTCTCTGAGTATGTTGCCAAACAGAAAGACAATGTAGAAATGTTGGAAAACACCAGAATCAAAAAAATGATGGATAGCGAGGATCTGGTGGTTATCAGGTCAGAAGATGTCCAAAAGATTTATGATGAATATATTGAAAGCCTGGGGGTTCAAAGCTGAAGTGGGTGGGTGCTGTTCAGCTTCTGCGGTAGACTTTAAGCATCTATCCATTTAAGTGACTACTGTTCTGTGTTTGAACCACCAACCCATGGACTCTTTGTTCAACGCTTGTCAGCCATAGGCCAGCTTTAGTCTTGCGTCCCTTCAATCGCTTGTATTTACCTTTACTTAGTGTAATCGATCTCGTTTTTTGGTTTATAAGTGTGGTTTTTCATACTTTTAGTGGGTTTTTCTTGTACTTCTTTTGCTTTTGATTAGTAAAAACTCTAATACTACGAAAGTGCATAGAAAATTATTTTGTGTGTTGGTAATTCAGTTCAACGTTGTTGGAGTGATGGGGAATGGGAAGGTCGCTCCCCTCGTCTGAATGCACTCATTATAAAGAGAGTTTCTATGTGGAATAAACTGAACAAGTCGATGATGTTCTGCCAAATGATGTTTGGCTTATCTTTTTATGGCGTAATGGTCATTTTGACCCGTTTCTTCCTTGAAGAGCTGCAATACAGTGAAGCAGACACCATGATGATTGTTGGTGCCTTCTCTTCCATAGGCCCTCTGTTCGCCATTGCCGGTGGCTTCATTGCTGACAAATTTCTGGGGGCCAAACGCTCACTGACGCTGGCTTACATGGCATTCGCAGCAGGTTACGCGCTGCTGGCATTTGGTGCTTCCATCACCAATGCTCCAATGGCTCTGCTGGGGATTGCTCTGGCCAGTTATGCCCGGGGCCTGATGTCTCCTTCTTACCCAAGCCTTT
This sequence comes from Endozoicomonas sp. ALE010, assembly GCF_049310165.1. NCBI lineage: Bacteria > Pseudomonadati > Pseudomonadota > Gammaproteobacteria > Oceanospirillales > Endozoicomonadaceae > Endozoicomonas > Endozoicomonas sp. ALE010. The sequence continues at coordinate 10,912 of NZ_JBLYNV010000026.1, forward strand.
ATAAGCGTACTTTCAAATCTCAGGAAGACTTTGAAAACTGCTACCCGATTAACTACTCGGTTAACAATATAGGTGCCCTGCTGGGTCAATATCTGTACCCAATGCTGGTGCTGGTTATTGGCTTTAAAGGTGGTTTTGCTCTTTCTTCTATCATGGCGGCTCTGGCGGTTACCATGCTGGTTATTTTCCACAAGCCACTGGTCGAGATTGGTGAAGATATCGACAAGCAGCCATTGAGCTCTATGAACATTGCTATCTTCCTGGCGCTGTCTGTTATCATGCTCGGTATGGTGTTCTTCATGTTCTCCGACATGGATACCGGCAAGTACGTTGTATACGCCATTGGTGGTACCGCACTGTTGTATTTCATCTCCCTGATGTTCAAAGCCAGTCGGTCGGATGCTCTGAAAATGGGTACCATCCTGATCATGGCATTTCTGGCGACTGCATTCTTTGTGTACTACGGCCAGATGATGACTTCCATGACCATGGTGACTATCAATACCATGCGTGGTGAACTGCTTGGCTTTATCCCTCTGGCTCCAGAGGCATCCATGGCGATGAACCCTCTGTGGTGTATTGTTGCAGGTCCGGCCATTGCCGCGAGTTTCACGGCTCTTGAGAAGCGTGGTATTAACCTGTCTACTGCCAGCAAAGTATCCATCTCTTTCGTACTGGTGACTATTGCGTTTGGTATTCTGACCATGGCAGTTAAAGGCATTGATACCGATGTTATTATCAGCCCGGATGTATTCCTGGTGATCCACGGTTTCCTGGCCTTTGGTGAAGTGATTGTAGGTTCTCTGGTGGTTGCCTTTATTCTTTCGGTAACACCCAAGAAGATTGAGGGTTTCTCCGTGTCCCTGTTCTACATTGCCATGGCTCTGTCTGGCATCATCGGTGCGGTGATCTCCGGCAGTATTGCCATGGAAAAAGGACAGGAAATCACCCAGCAGTTTGTTCAGGGTGTTTACGGTGACTACTTTGCCATGCTGACAGCAGCCGCGGTGGCGATGGTGATTATTGCCCAGGTGTTTTCTTTTGTTATTCGCAAGATGCTGGACAGTGCAAATCGGCCTGAAGAAGATCTGACTTCTGCGTCCCAGACACCGCTCAGGCAATAACTGGTTATCCACTGAACTCATCATGGAGCAGCACAAACTTCCATTTTTGATGCCATCGAACCGCATTTCGAGACGTATCAGCTTGTTTGTGCTCATCTCATGATCTCACACCTGACGCAGTCAAGCTGCGTCTTTTCTGTAACGCTCACCACAGCGGTTCTGTCTTTAACTTCCCAAGGCAGTGGGTCGCTATAGTTCTTAAGGAATCTTCCTGACCATCAAACCCTGCCACTTGTACTGTTGAAGATAAAACCTGAGCCAACTATCAGCGGCAAGAAACACCTTTTATTCTTCCTTTCTTATGAGTGGAATAAGCAATAGTGTGGAATTTATAGAACTTTTTGCGTCAAGGAAGGTCTAAATGGAATGAGTATCTTATCAGGCATACGTTATAACCTTATTCAACGCATTTCTCCTGTACCCATACACGCCGACGTTGTGAAGCAGTGTTCTGTTTGCCTGGACGATATAACCGGCTCCCGGAGAGTTTCTGTCAATATTTGCAATCATTATTATCATACATCGTGTATTAAGAAATGGCTGAAGACAAGTAAAAATCCAACTTGCCCATTGTGTCGTCGTGATATTTGTATTATCACCGATACGGGGTTACCTCTCCACTATGCAGCTGCTCACGGCCAGCAGAAAGCCATTGGTGCTCTGATTGACAGAGGTGCGAACGTCAACTCTCGAACCAAAGACGGGAGGACGCCCCTCCACTGTGCAGCCGCTTAAGGCCAGCTGGAAGCCATTGGGGCTCTGATTGCCAGAGGTGCTGACGTCAACTCTCGAACCAAAGACGGAAGGACGCCCCTCCACTGTGCAGCCGAGACAGGCCGGCAGGAAGCCATTGATACCCTTATTGCCGCAGGTGCGGACGTCAACGCTCGAACCAAAGACGGGAGGACGCCCCTCCACTGTGCAGCCGAGACAGGTCGGCAGGAAGCCATTGATACCCTGATTGCCGCAGGTGCGGACGTCAACTCTCGAACCACAGACGGGAGGACGCCCCTCCACTGTGCAGCCGAGAACGGCCAGCGGAAAGCCATTGATGCCCTTATTGCCAGAGGTGCGAACGTCAACGCTCGAACCGAGGAAGGAGATACGGCCCTAAAAAGGGCCAGCGACAATAAAAAGTTAAGTCTCTCAATGATCAAGAGTTTTGCTAATGCTGGATTTGATGTTAATGCACCGTGTAATTATTTAGGTTCAACAATGCTTGTGTGTGCCGCTGAGGCTTGTGATTGGGGGTTCGTCGACGAATTGATGGCCAAAGGTGCTGATATTAACGCCCCCAGGAATATAAAGACTAAATATACGCCCCTCCACTTTGCAGCCGAGAAAGGCCAGCCGGATGCCATTTATGAACTGATTGCCAGAAAAGCGGACGTCGATGCTCGAACCAAAAATGGGTTTACGCCCCTCCACTATGCAGCCGCTCAAGGCCAGCCAGAAGCCATTGATGCCCTTATTGCCGCAGGTGCGGACGTCAACGCTCGAACCAAAAACGGGTTTACGCCCCTCCACTATGCAGCCGCTCGAGGCCAGCAGGAAGCCATTGATGCTCTGATTGCCGCAGGTGCGGACGTCAGCGCTCGAACCAAAGACGGGGTTACACCCCTAAAAAGGGCCAGCGACAATAAAAAGATAAATGTCCCAATGATCAAGAGTTTTGTTAATGCTGGATTTGATGTTAATGCACCATGTAATAATTTAGGTTCAACAGTGCTTGCGTGTGCCGCTGCGGCCTGTGATTGGAAGCTCGTCGACGAATTGGTGGCCAAAGGTACGGATATTAATGCCGGGAATATAAATAAATATACGCCCCTCCACTATGCAGCCGAGAAAGGCCAGCAGAAAGCCATTTATGCTCTGATTGCCAAAGGTGCGTACGTCGACGCTCGAACCAAAAACGGGGCTACGCCCCTCCACTATGCAGCCGGGAAAGGCCAGCTGGATGCCATTGTTGCTCTGATTGACAAAGGTGCAGACGTCAGAGCTCGAACCAAAGACGGGTTTACGCCCCTCAAATATGCAACCCAGCAAGGTCAGCAGGCAGCCGTTGATGTCCTGATTGCCTGCGCTGCAAAGCTCAAGAAGAGAACCACCGGTGCTCATGTCCGAAAAAAAACAGTAAGACAATGCTAAAAATCACCGCAAAAACAGCAGTAACGCAACCATTTAATGGAAGCCCCTGATAACAGAGGCCTTTTGAGGGGGGGATCAGGAAGTCATATCGTCAAAGAACTTCTTGACGCCATCAAAGAAGGATTGCTTTTTAGGCGACTGGTGACCGGCACCTTCTTTTTTGAAGGTGTCATCCAGCTCCTTGAGCAACTCTTTCTGACGCTCCGTCAGTTTCACTGGAGTCTCAACCACAACCCGGCACATCAGATCTCCGGCACTGCCACCACGGACCGGGACAACACCCTTGCCACGCAGACGGAACAGTTTACCCGTCTGGGTTTCCGCTGGAATCTTCAGCTTCACCCGGCCTTCCAGGGTGGGGACTTCCAGTTCACCGCCCAGTGCGGCATCGACAAATGTGATGGGTACTTCACAGTAGAGGTGTTTGCCGTCACGCTGGAAGATCGGATGATCAGCAACACTGACCTGAACGTACAGGTCTCCGGCTGGTCCACCATTGACACCCGCTTCGCCTTCACCGGCCAGACGGATACGGTCGCCGGTATCAACACCGGGAGGAATCTTGACGGAGAGGGTCTTGTATTCCTGAACGCGGCCTTCACCGTGACAGACGTTACAGGGGTCCTTAATCATCTTGCCTGTGCCGCGACAGTCAGGGCAGGTTTGCTGCACAGAGAAAAAGCCCTGCTGCATACGCACCTGACCAATACCGCCACAGGTGGTACAGCTGACAGGCTGAGTGCCTTTTTTCGCACCGGAGCCATCACACCCGTTACAGCTCACCAGTGTCGGAATACGGATTTTCTTGCTAACGCCGCGAACGGCTTCTTCAAGGCTGAGTTCCAGTTGATAGCGGAGATCGGCACCACGCTGGACGGAACTGCGGCTGCGACCACCGCCAGCACCGAAAATGTCACCAAAGACATCGCCGAAAATATCGCCGAAATTACCACCGGCAAAACCGCCAGCACCGCCCATGCCACCCATGTTCGGGTCAACACCGGCGTGGCCGTACTGATCGTAGGCCGCTTTTTTCTCGCTGTCGGAAAGAATTTCAAAGGCTTCGTTGATTTCCTTGAAGCTCTCTTCCGCTGCTTTATCACCCGGGTTACGGTCGGGGTGATATTTCATGGCCATACGACGATAGGCCTTTTTTATGTCCTTGTCTGAAGCGCTCCTTTCTACACCCAGCACTTCGTAGTAGTCGCGTTTTGACATCAGAAAAACCCTGAGCTACCTGCATTCACCAGTCGAGCATGAAAACACAGAGCTAACTGGATTCATGGTCAAGTCTGACAAAGCCATCATTTTGATATATACGACAACGCGGGAATGAATCCCGCGTTGTGACCTTATCATCAGTCATTGATGATCGAGTTGGTCTTACTTCTTGTCATCTTTTACTTCTTCAAACTCAGCGTCAACGGCGTCGTCAGCTGCATCCGCCTTTTGGTCGGCACCGGCATCAGCCTGGGCTTCGCCCTGCTGCTGAGCTTCAGCATACATCTTCTGGGCCAGACCGGCAGAGGCTTCAGACAGTGCCTTGGTCTTGGCTTCGATCTCTTCCTTATCGTCACCTTTGACCGCGGCTTCAACGTCTTCGATCGCCTTGGTGATGGCCGCCTTCTCTTCTTCAGTGGCCTTGTCACCGGCTTCTTCCAGCGTCTTGCGGGTTGCGTGCGCCAGACTGTCAGCCTGGTTACGGGCCGCCGCCAGCTCTTCGAACTTCTTGTCGTCTGCTGCGTTGGCTTCAGCATCCTTGACCATTTGATCGATCTCTTCGTCCGACAGACCGGAAGATGCCTTGATCACAATAGACTGTTCTTTGCCAGTTGCCTTGTCTTTTGCCGAAACATTCAAAATACCGTTGGCATCCAGGTCGAAGCTGACTTCGATCTGTGGCATGCCGCGAGGTGCTGGCGGAATGTCTGCCAGGTCGAAACGGCCAAGGGACTTGTTGTGAGTCGCCTGCTTGCGCTCACCTTGCAACACGTGAATGGTGACTGCGCCCTGGTTGTCGTCGGCCGTAGAGAACACCTGGGACTTTTTGGTCGGGATGGTGGTGTTCTTTTCGATCAGTGGCGTCATTACGCCGCCCATGGTTTCGATACCCAGGGTCAGCGGAGTAACGTCCAGCAGCAGAACGTCTTTGACGTCACCGGCCAGAACCGCAGCCTGGATGGAAGCACCCATGGCCACCGCTTCGTCAGGGTTAACGTCCTTGCGAGGCTCTTTACCAAAGAACTCGGCCACTTTCTGCTGAACCAGTGGCATACGGGTCTGACCACCCACCAGGATAACTTCGTCGATGTCAGACAGGTCCAGGTCAGAGTCCTTGACCGCGATGCGGCATGGCTCCAGAGAACGGGCAACCAGGTCTTCTACCAGGGATTCCAGCTTGGCACGGCTGACTTTAACGTTCAGGTGCTTGGGACCGGTGGCATCGGCAGTGATGTAAGGCAGGTTGACGTCTGTCTGCTGAGTAGAAGACAGTTCAATCTTGGCTTTCTCAGCGGCTTCTTTCAGACGCTGCATGGCCAGTGGGTCGCCTTTCAGGTCGATGCCCTGGTCTTTTTTGAATTCGTCGGCAAGGTATTCGATCAGGCGCAGGTCGAAGTCTTCACCACCCAGGAAGGTGTCACCGTTGGTGGCCAGTACTTCAAACTGGTGCTCGCCATCTACGTCAGCGATCTCGATGATGGATACGTCGAAAGTACCGCCACCCAGGTCATAAACGGCGATGGTCTGGTCGCCTTTTTTCTTGTCCATGCCGTAAGCCAGCGCCGCAGCGGTTGGCTCGTTGATGATCCGCTTGACCTCCAGACCCGCGATACGGCCTGCGTCTTTGGTAGCCTGACGCTGGGAATCGTTGAAGTAGGCAGGAACGGTAATAACCGCTTCAGTTACTGACTCGCCCAGATAGTCTTCAGCGGTTTTCTTCATCTTCTTCAGGATTTCGGCAGAGATCTGAGGCGGTGCTTTCTTGTCACTTTTAACCTCAACCCATGCATCGCCGTTGTCCGCTTCGATGATTTTGTACGGAACCATCTTGATGTCTTTTTGAACGACGTCGTCTTTAAAGCGACGGCCGATCAGACGCTTGATGGCGAACAGGGTGTTGTCGGGGTTGGTAACCGCCTGGCGCTTGGCTGGCTGGCCTACCAGAATCTCACCGTCGTCGGTGTAGGCGATGATGGAAGGGGTGGTACGTGCGCCTTCAGCGTTTTCGATGACTTTGGATTTATCGCCGTCCAGGATCGCCACACAGGAGTTGGTGGTACCCAGGTCAATACCAATGATTCTGCCTTTACTCATTTTGAGTCTCTCCATTGCCCATAATCAGGGCGGAAAACTTTGAAATCTTTGTTCGCTGCCCAATGCTTTCAACCGATGTTGAGTCTGGTGAAACAGCGTTTAGGTGGTGATTACCACGATCTTGGTTTGCTATATGGGAGCGGTCTTTGCTTTTTCAAGGGGCTCTTGCAAGATTCTCGATCAGCCTCCCGGAGCCCCTCTTTGGTTAAGCCGCTTTGGAAACCACCACCATGGCCGGACGGATAACACGACCGTGCAGTGTGTAGCCTTTTTGGAAGACATTCATCACGGTGTTGGGTTCCATATCCGGGTTGGGCACCATGGAGATGGCCTGATGGAAGTTCGGGTCGAACGGCTGGCCTTCAGGGTTAACCTGCTCAACACTGAATTTTGCCAGGGCATCCAGCAGCTGCTTGTGGGTCAGGCGCATGCCTTCGAGCATGGTCTCGTGCTGACCTTCACCCTGTTCTGCGCTTTCAATACCTTTTTCCAGGCTCTCAACCACAGGGATCAGTTCGTTGACGAACTTCTCCAGGGCAAATTTGTGGGCTTTTTCAACGTCCTGCTCTGCGCGGCGCTTGGTGTTCATGGCTTCGGCATGAGCGCGCAGCGCCTGGTCTTTAGCCTGGGCTAGCTGCTCTTCGAGTTCTTCGATTCGTCTGGCGCTATCGTCGTTGGCCTGCTCTTCGGCTTGATCTTCTGAATCAGCCGCCTCTTCCAGAATCGGGTCAACGGCTGCCTCAGCGTCAGCAGAAATTTCAGTTTCGTTGGCTTCAGGTTGCTCGGCCTGATCTTCTGCTTTGGTGTTTTCTACAGTCATTCCAACGTTTCTCCGGATGTCAATCCAGCCTGAAATGCTGGCTGGAACGTGTCTTCGTGTTATGGGCCGTAGTGCTTCCGTAGGGCCCCGGCAAAAGTAAATATTAAGTGATAGCCTAATATGGGGTTCATGGCAGCTTATTCAAGGGGAAATTTGCTTTACCAATTCGGGTTTTAAGTTTACTGTATAAATAAACAGTAACCCGATATGCAATTGGGATCGTGAGAGCTGCCATGCTGAACCAAATTTCCATCAGCAACTATGCCATCGTTGACCACCTTAACTTGGACATCAATCCCGGGATGACCGCCATCACCGGGGAAACGGGTGCCGGTAAATCCATTATGCTGGATGCCCTCGGGCTGGCCCTGGGGGGGCGGGCGGGCAGCGACTGTGTGCGTGATGGTGCTGATCGGGCCGATATCCGCGCCTGCTTTGACCTTCAACGCATACCTGCCGCAATAGAGTGGTTGCAGGAGCGAGATTATGACAGTGAGCATGCTGGCGGTTCCGAATCCTCGGCGAACGAATGTATTTTGCGCCGGGTGGTGACCCGTGAAGGTCGCTCCCGGGGCTATATCAATGGTATCCCGGTCACACTGGCCGAGTTGAAGGGGCTGGGGGAGTTGTTAATCGATATTCACAGTCAGCATGCCCACCAATCACTGTTGAAAAAGAGCAATCACGCTGAGCTGCTGGATGAGTTTTCCGGCTCGCTGGCGCTGTCCCGGGAAGTAGCGGATATGGCCGCAGATTACCGCCAGACCTCTGCGCAATTGCATGCTTTATTGTCCGATCAGCAGGACCGGGAAGAGCGGGTTCAACTGCTGAGTTATCAGTTGCATGAGTTGGAGCAGTTAAACCTTCAGCCCGGGGAGGTTGAGCAGTTGGAGCAGGAGCATCGCCAGCAATCCCAGGCCGGTGCAACCTTATCGGCCTGCCATCAGATTACCCGGGTTTGTACCAGTGATGATGGTGATAATTTGCTGCAGCAGCTCTCTTTCTGCCTGCACCGCCTCAGTGAACTGCAGGTTGCGCATGCCGCCATCAATAACTCTCTGGAGATGCTGTCATCCGCGCAGATTCAGGTGGAGGAAGCGGTTGGCGAGCTGAATCATTTTATTGATCACTTTGATGCCGATCCACAAAGGGCCCGGGAAATCGAAGACCGGCTCAGTGCTATTTTTGATCTGGCCCGCAAACACCGTATCCAGCCAGAAGCGTTGCTGGAGAAACAACAACAGATCAGCGAAGAGCTGGAAAAAGTTCAGTGTCATGATGAACAGGTCGCCGACCTGGAACTGTCCCTGGAACAGCTGCAGAAAAAACACAATCAGTTAGCCGAAAAACTGTCTGCCAGACGCAGGGCCGCCGCGCGAAAACTGGAAAAACAGGTGTCTGAACGCATTGCCTTGCTGGGTATGCCCAAAGGTAAGTTCTGTGTCGAGCTAACAGACATTCCTGATCGCACGGTTGCCTCTCAAGGCTTTGAATCCATCGAGTTCCTGGTGACCACCAACCCGGGGCAACCTCCGCGCGCCCTGGCCAAAGTGGCTTCCGGTGGAGAGCTTTCCCGAATCAGTCTGGCCATTCAGGTAATTATTGCGCAAACCGCGTCAACGCCAACGCTGGTTTTTGATGAGGTAGATGTTGGTATCGGTGGCGGCACAGCAGAAATCGTGGGCAGTATGTTGAGAGAAGTGGGTAAAAAAGGGCAGGTGCTGTGTGTTACCCATCAGCCCCAGGTGGCATCCCAGGCCCATCAGCATCTGCACGTCAGTAAGAAAGTCAGTCGTAAGGCTTCCAGCACCCGTATTCTCAAGCTGGATGGTGAACATCGCGTACACGAAATTGCCCGAATGCTGGGGGGCGTTGAGCTGACTGCACCAACATTGAGTCATGCCCAGGAGATGCTGTTTCAGGCTCAGGTGCAAGCCGTATAAATGCTTCCGATAAAGTTGCTTTAAATGAATTAAAGCAACCTCACAGGTTTGGATGTGGCGGAGTTAATGAAAATTTTTACCTGGTTTGCCACCTTTTTTGTCTGCTTCATTATCTGATTCTGATTCTGATTCTGGTTCTGTCTCTGCATCAGCCTTTGTCTTTGCTTCAGGGTCGAGCTGAACCTCAATATCAATTTCAAAATCACCTTCCACGGGCTCAAGGGCTACGATTGGAAAGGTTGAGTGTCTGAGTTTTTCATATTCGAACCACTCGCAGCAGTAACTATAAGTACCATCCTCCATCGGGTATTCATAGGTAACGCAAAGTACTGGGCCACCGGCTCTCAGGCGGACGAGTTGACCGATTTTTGCTCTTATTTCCATATCTTTGAATCCTTATGCAAGTTTGATAGTTTTTTTAATAGACATTGTTTAATCATATTAGTTCCATCGTTTATTCTTGAATGAGTATTAGTGATAGTTTTTACCCTTATCGCCCTCTTCTGCTTCCGCTTCTGTATCTACTTCTGCTTCTGCTTCTATTTCCACTTCGGTGCCGGGCTGACCCTTAATACTGGCTTCAAACTCACCTTCCACAGGTTCAAGGGCTACGATTGGAAAGGTGTAATCTCTCAGTCTGTCATCTTCAAACCACTGGCAGGTATAGCTATAAGATCCATCAGCCATAGGGTATTCGCACGTAACACACAGTACGGGACCACCGGCTCGTAAGCGGACAAGTTGACCGATTCTGGCTCTTATTTCCATTTGTTTGATTCCTTTTGATTGAAAGTCTTTATATAGACATTTTTTTATTATGTTAGTTCCATCGTTTTGCTCTTGACGGAGTTTTTGATTGGATAGTTACGTTTAACTATCTGGTTTGGCACAAAAATCAAGGGATCAATTACGAAACGAATGTTGATCTATCCGTTCTGATTAATTTCACTAACCAATTGAAGAAAAAATGAATTCCCCCTCGGCAGAAGCAGAGGGGGCAAGTGATCTCACAGGTTAGAGGTTAACTCTTGTTTTTTTCTTTTTTAATGCTGCTTATTTTTTCTTCTTTGGACGTACATAGATCACCAGATTGTGATCCACAATTTCAAAGCCGTGCTTTTCAGCAATAGCGTACTGACGTTTCTCGATTTCTTCGTCAATAAACTCGATAACGTCTCCGCTCTCCATGCAAACCATATGATCATGGTGCCCCCCGCGGGCGAGCTCAAACACGGAATGACCGCCATCAAAGTTATGGCGAACCACTAAACCGGCACTCTCAAACTGGGTCAGTACCCGGTAGACGGTGGCCAAACCCACATCCTCTTCAGCTTCAAGCAGAGCCTTGTAGACATCTTCCGCCGACATATGCTTCTCTTCGGCACCTTCAAGGATCTGCAGAATCTTCACACGAGGCAGGGTGACTTTTAGTCCTGCTTTGCGTAACTCTTGATTTTCCAACACGTTTCCCTAACCCTTTGCAAGATAATCCTGCTATTATCACATTTTCGTGCAGCTTTTTCATTTTGCTCTGCGAGCAGGCTGCTAGTCATTTTTGAGCAAGATAGTGGAAGTCTGAAACCGATGCCAAAAACCACGATCGCCCTGGCCGCCGCACTTTTCTCAGCCACCCTTCTGACAGGGTGCGCCAGCTCCACGGACAGTGGTTCGAAGCTTATCAGTTTCCCCGGTGCCTATAAAATTGATATTCAGCAGGGAAATGTCATTACCCGGGAGATGGTTGACCAGCTCCGTCCGGGCATGACCCGAGCCCAGGTCCAGTATGTCATGGGTACGCCATTGATCGAGGATACGTTTAACAGCAATCGCTGGGATTACATCTACAGCTTGCAGCCCGGTGGTAAGAGCCGTGAGCAGAAGACGGTTACGCTGTTTTTCGTAAACGATCAACTCCATTCCATTCAAGGTGACCTGGTACCTGGTAGTAATCAGCAGTAATCACTGCTGATACCACTCCTGAAGAACATCATCCTCAGTTATTACTGTACAGAATTCTTCTGTTTCGCCTGTTCAGCCCTGCGTTTGCGAACCTCTTTCGGGTCGGCAATCAAGGGGCGGTAAATCTCAACCCGTTCGCCTTCTTTAAGTAGCTGTTCTGCGGGCTTTAACACGGCCTTGCCAAAGATGCCCAGTTTCGCCTCGGCCAGATTAATCTCCGGAAAGTAATCAACGATGCCCGATTTCCTGGCTGCTTCCAGAACTGTAGTTCCCTCTTTGACCTGCAGCGCGATAATCTTCTGCTCATGGGCTCTTGCATAGGCCACTTCTACGTGGATAGTGGGTTCATCCATTAACATCTTAGCCATAAATCTGCTTCGCTCTTTTGCCAAAGGCATCGACCATGGCATTCATCATGTGGCCAATCAGACCACCCAGTGTTGCCTGAGTCAGTTTATTGCTCATCTCAAACTCCAGCTCAAGGGAAACCTTGCAGCCATCCTCAGCCAGGGGCTGAAATGTCCAGATACCGGATAAGTGTTTAAATGGCCCTTCCAGCAGTTGCATCTCAATAGACCTCCCGGGAATCATTTGGTTCCTTGTGGAAAAGCTATGATGCAATCCGGCCTTGCCAACTTCCAGGGTGGCTTCCAACTGTGCGCCTTCCTGACGGTCAATACGACCACCGGCACACCCCGGCAGAAATTCTGCATACGACTCAATATCGCTGACCAGATCATACATCTGTTCAGCGGAATACATGACCAGTGCGGAACGGGAAATCCTTGGCATACAAAGCGCCTTTCATAAAAAAAGGCCGGATAGAATAACCTATTCCGGCCCTTGGATTAATAGACAGTGTCAGGGGCTGTTGAGATCTAGAACAGCGCGGTAATCAACACCGTCAATACACACAGCGGCACGATCACACGGATCATGGCACGCCACAGGTTGAATACTCCCACGCTCAGGCCCAGCTCATGCACCAAGGTTGAACGCTTCATTATCCAGCCAGCGAAGATGGAGACCAGCAGACCACCCACAGGCAGCAGGATATTGCTGGTGAAGTAATCCAGCAGGTCGAAGAAGTTCTTCCCGAACAGCGTGAAGGTCAGGTCACCACTCATGGAGAACACGGTGCCCAGGCCAACAAACCAGATGGCAGCACAGAGAATCACCGTCGCGACGGTACGGCTCAGTGGTGTGCGCTCGATCAGCCAGGCCAGTGCCGGTTCAACCAGGGAGATAGCCGAACTCAGCGCAGCAATACCCACCAGAACAAAGAACAGGAAGCCAAACAGCTCACCCATCGGCATGTGCACAAAGGCGGCCGTCAGGGAGACAAACAGCAGGCCGGGTCCGGCAGAGGGCTCCAGACCATAGGCAAATACGATCGGGAAGACAATCAGGCCGGAGATAATTGCCATCAGGGTATCCAGAGCGGCAACGTTAATGGCGGTTCTTGGAATGGAGTTATTGGCGGGCATATAAGCGCCGTAAGCCATCAGGCAGCACATGCCCAGACTCAGGGTAAAGAACGCCTGACCCAAAGCAGCAACAAACGCTTCACCGGTAACTTTGGAGAAATCCACGGAGAACATAAAGTCAAAACCGCGCATAAACTGTCCGGTTTCCAGCATGCTGTAGCCCAGCATGATCAGCAGCAAGGCGAACAGGGCGGGCATCATCACCTGCAGGCCTTTCTCAAGACCTTTATGGATACCTCGGGCGGTAATCACCAGGGTGATCACCATAAAGACGGTGTGCCAGAAGATCTGACGTGGTGCCGATGACACCAGCCCACCAAAAGCATCACCCACCTGATCGGTGTTCATGCCGCTGAAGGCCCCGATCACAATGTCCCAGGCATAAGAAAGGGACCAGCCAGCGATGACACTGTAGAAAGAGAGAATCAGGAAGCCCGCCAGCATACCCATCCAGCCGATAATGCCCCACAGTTTACTGGCCCCCAGGTCACTGGTCAGCTTGCGAATGGCATTCAGGGGGCTCAGGCGGGTATGACGGCCAATGGCCGTTTCTGCCATCAATAGAGGTACACCCATAACGGCGATGCACAGCAGATAAAGCATAACGAAGGCACCACCGCCATATTGCCCGGCGATGTATGGAAATTTCCAGATATTACCCAGGCCGATGGCAGAGCCGGCGGCGGCCAGCAGGAAGGTCCAGCGGTTGGCCCAGGTTTTTTTCGATGTCGTTGGATTTTGTCCGGACATGGGTTCCCCAATGAGTCGAATTATTTTACTCAGAGGCTGTTTGAAAGGCAGGTGAGGTCTAACAACACAGAATAATTCTTATGGATAAGATACAGCTGCGACCATCTTTATCCATAAGGCCGGTTGTCAAAAACCAGAACAGCAACGCTGCATTTCAGACGGCTTCTTGCTTCTTGAACAATTGCCACGCGAGATTTTCACGGGAACAACACAATCCCGGTAAACCTCCAAGCCGAACAATCAGCTATAAAGACTACCTCAGATGAAACAGCATGCTGATGGAAGAGCGGAGAAGATCACACAGGTTGGTCGCTATTGTACCGGTCAGGCACTTCATCTCAACCGTTTTTTCCGTCTAATTGGTTAAAATAGAGTTTTTTGAATATTAAGGTTATTAAATGCAGAAATATTCACTATGCTAAACCTTCGTTGATCCGGTGCTATTGTCGAAACCCGTCCGGATCCCGCAGAATTAGTGACTTTACATTTAGCTGCTCCTATAATCCGCGCCATGGCAAAAAGTTCAAAGAAAGGCAAACAGGGCGACTCATCCATCGTCGTCAACAAGAAAGCCCGTCACGATTTTCATATCGACGAGACTTTCGAAGCAGGCATTTCCCTCGCCGGTTGGGAAGTGAAAAGCCTCCGGCAGGGCAAAGTCCAGCTGGTGGACAGTTACGTCCTGCTCAAAGATGGCGAAGCCTGGTTGATTGGTGCCCAGATCACACCGCTGATCACCGCGTCCACCCATGTTGTGGCAGACCCTCTGCGTGACCGTAAACTGCTGCTGCACCGCAGAGAACTGGCTAACCTGTTCTCGGTAACCCAGCAAAAAGGCCACGCCTGCATCGCCACCAAACTCTACTGGAAAGGCCATCTGATCAAATGCCAGATTGCCCTTGCCCGGGGTAAAAAAGAGTTTGATAAGCGTGCAGCCACTAAAGAGCGTGAGTGGAATATTGAAAAGCAGCGGGTTATGCACCGCGGCTGATAACCCCCGGCACACGGTTTCACTGTGTGCCGCTTACTCCTTTTTCTTAATGCAATTCACCTGGCTATTGAATTCGGGACTTGTTTCTGAGCAGTGCCTGTACAGTGAATAAAAACAGCTGGCGATGGGTTTCCCGGCTCAGTACTTCATACAGAAGGTGCCTATAGTCTTTCTCAGGAAAATTTAACGACAATGGTATTTTTTGCAGTGTAAAAATACTTATGTACTAAACACAGTTGCATTTGCTATCCACTTTTGGCATAAATACGACAGAGTTTTGTTACTGGGGGCGATCAGGATTCGACGACGGTTACGAAACCCAAGGTGCATGTCGAGGGCGTAGCGGCTCTCGTAAATCAAAACGCTACAAACGTATAGTTGCTAACGATAATAGCTTCAACGGAGCAATGGCTGCCTAATAACAGCTTTCTCCCGATCACTCTGTCTTGTCTGTTGGGTGGAAATTGATCGTTACCGAAAATAGAATCGCCACATCGGTCTTCCTGGAACCGGTGGGTTAAATCCACAGGATCGCGCAGTGTCACCCTGACCGTTGGGTCGTTCTGCGTTAACTTAATAACGGAAACTAAGCATGTAGAGCCGAAGGCGTAGAGCTGGCGGACGCGGGTTCAAGTCCCGCCGCCTCCACCAACCACCAAAACTGACTCAGGCCGACACAGGCAGAGTCAGGCAGATTAAAGGGCGTAAATTCAAAAGTTTACGCCCTTTTTCTTTTTTGGGAATTTTTGTTTCTGATGAAGAACTCGCATTACACGAATATCTTTCCCATCCACCCAGTATGAAACAATCATGGATACTTCCGGAATGATCAGCAATCTGCCACGGATGCCTTCACGCTGAACCCCCATAAGCGGTTGTTCTAATAAGTTTTCAACTTTCGTTTCAATGATCAGATCAGTCTTTTCTGCGGCTTCAGGATTAAAATCATAAAGAAACTCAAAGATCTTTTCCCGATCATTCAGAGACTCTTCTTCCCATAAAACCATCACTGACTGCCTCTGTTGCGAATTTTTGCTTTGCGCTTAGCCATCTCGTCTTTGGCTTTATCGTGTTCAACAAAATCCGCTGCTCCAGAGTCCAGTTTCTCAAATGCCTGGTTGACTTGTTGGGTTAGCCATTGATCGTGGGAGGATAACTTGCGCTGTTGTTCGGCCAGTTGCTCCGTAAACTCCCGGCATGCATCACTGATAGTGCGCCCCTGACTTTCAGCCATTTTTTGAGCCAGGCGTTTTGTTTCCTCATCGACTCGAAATTGTATTCTTGTTTCCATCATGGTTCCCTTATTGCTGTGTGTACAAATGTTAGCACAATGTAGAGAGGCTCACAAAAAACGAGTTAGGTGATTTGGCTATATCAGCATGGAACACGGTAAATCCAATTAGCCCCTCAAACGCCCCTCGTTTGGAAATTCAAAAATTATATGCAGAAAAAATAAGGGCTTATTTAGTCGATTAGTCGATGTATTCCTGATAGGGGTTGAAAGGCAGGCGAACTCTCTGCAAAACTCGCTGGTCTTCGACTTATGACTATAATGCTGGACAGACGAAAAGCCTGTGACCAGACGTCGGCATAAATGCAACAATGCTATGAATGCTATGCAAAGAAAACCAACCACGGGCAGTGGTTGAGGCACCGGTAACCGGCCATCAATTTGTTCTGCCTTTGGGATCAAACATCCATAACTAAATCATGGTACTGACTACTAATGAATAACAGTAACTCCCCCGCCAAACCAACCATGGATTATGCCCAATTGCTGGAAGCCCTGAATCAGGCCAGCACCTTTGATCTGTTCCGGCTGAATGCCATGATTGATCGTGAGCTAGAGTCGTCAGAGCGTATTGGCCGGATCAAGGCGGCGCTGACCGTTGGACAAAAGCTGAGCTACTTTGATCGAAACAGCAACTCGCTGCGTGACTGCGAGGTGTTGCAGCTTAGGCAAAAGCGGGCACTGGTACTGGATTTTTCTGATGGCAAACGCTGGACGGTGCCCTACTACATGCTCAATCTTGAAGGTGCCGATGCCCGCGTTAATCATGAAGCTCAACAAGGCCTGAGTCGCCATGCCATTGCTGTGGGAGATCTGCTGGGTTTTAAAGATAAGCATGGGGAAGAACATTTTGGTCATGTCCTTCGTCTGAATACTAAATCAGTCTCCCTGCAGGTGGCTGAAAGACAATGGCGGGTCGCTTATTCTCTGCTCTACCGTGTTCTGGATGGGCAGGGTGACCAGGAAGGGGAGCTGTTGATTGACGGTGAGAGGGCAGATCAAAGCGGTGATGCTGTCCAGGGTTCATTGCTTGAGCTCTGATAAAATGACAATCAATCTGCCTGTAAAACGCTAAGACTGAGAACAGTATTTACCGAAGAAACCAGATGATTGAACGACACGCTGGAATACTTCGCTGAGAACCTTGATCCGCTGACCGAGCAATTGCAAAAAGGAGCGGTATTTTACATACCTCGAACCATTTTTTTAATTTTCCTCAATCCCCTGATGAGCGTATATATGGTTTGCTGATGCATTCTGAATAATCTACCGGGTTTGTCCAGCCAGCTGATGAATTAACCGTGCTGCCAGTCGGGCCGTGTGTGCATCGATATCATGTTTCGGGCAGGTTTCAGCGATATCAAAGAGTTTCAGCTTGCCGCAATGTTTGATGATATCCAGCAAAGGTTCGACAACCTCCGGTGGAATGCCTCTGGCAGCGGGTGCGCTGACGCCGGGGGCCAGGGCGGCAGGGAAGGCGTCAATGTCGATGGTCAGATAAATATGATCCACCCGGTCGATAAACTGTTGGAGATCTTGCTGTAACGATGGCAGGTTCAGCAGTGTCATTTCTTTATCGAGTCGATAGGCGACACCCAGCTGATCAGCTCGATTAAAAAGCGCCTGAGTGTTACTGCTTGCACTGATGCCAAAACAAAGGTAGTTAAACGGGATACGGTGCTCTCGGGCGTATTCAGAAGCCTGCCAGAATGGCGTTCCTGAGCTGGGACCCGCTTCGGGTAAACGGAGGTCAAAGTGGGCATCAAAATTGATAATGCCGACATTGATCGGGTCTTTACCCTGCCTCTGTTTTTCCAGATGCATCATCAGTCCCTGGTAAGAAGCCCAGCCAATTTCATGGCCTCCTCCCAAACCAATCACTAATTGATCATTGTCTAATAGTTGGCACATCTGCCCGGCATAGTCCTGTTGTGCCTGTTCAAGGTTGGTGCCATGGCAGTGAAGGTTGCCTGCATCCCAAACCGGGGCAGTGCGATTCCAGGGAAGGTTGGTCAGTGCCTGTCGAATATGGTCGGGCCCTTTGGCGGCCCCGGGTCGGCCCTGATTTCTCCGGACGCCTTCATCAGACTCAAACCCCAGTAAAGCAGCTCCTGGTTCGCCCCCCGGTGCATAAGGGCGAACTTTCTGGTGCCAGCGCTGTGCAGCCTGTGGATCGGTTTCCTGATCGATGCGGCCAGACCAGGAGAATGGTGGGTTTCTGGAGATGGTTGATTGCACAATTTGGCCACTTTTTATGATCAGGGAAGGGGAGATGCCCGTGAGCCCGGCCACCAGAGAGGCTGGATGGCTGACAGGCCAGAGTAACAGGTCGGCATCCAGTCCTGCTCTGATTCGGCCAGTTTTTTCTTGCAGACCCAGTGCCTGTGCCGCATGGCGGGTACAACCGGCCAGTGCCTCGGAAGGCGTCATACGAAACAGGGTACAGGCCATATTCATCATCAGTCGTATAGATGCGAAAGGGGAGGTACCAGGGTTCAGATCGCTAGCAATGGCAATGGGAACGCCAGCTTTTCTTAATGCTTCAATAGGTGGCAACTTGGTTTCCCGAAGAAAGTAGAAGGCTCCCGGCAACAGAGTGGCTACCGTGTTGCTGTTTTTTAACGCTTCAATACCGGACTGGCTGAGGTATTCCAGATGGTCCACGGATAGCGCCTGATATTTTACCGCCAGTTGGGTGCCGCCGCTGTCAGAGAGTTGCTCGCCATGGAGTTTGATGTTCATCCCATGGGCTTTGGCTGCTTTAAATACCCGTTCAGTCTGTTCCGGTGAAAAAGCAATGTTTTCACAGAACACATCCACGGCATCGGCCAACTGTTCTCTGGCCACCGCAGGCATCATTTCAGTGCAAACGTGTTCAATGTAATCGTCAGCCCGGTTTTTGTATTCCGGCGGCAAAGCGTGGGCACCCAGAAAAGTTCGAACGACAGTGACAGGGTACTCACTGGCCAACAGACTTGCGGCCCGGAGCATTTTGGTTTCGGTTTCCGTATCCAGGCCGTAGCCGGATTTGATTTCCAGTGTGGTCACCCCTTCAGCCAGTAATGCCTCAAGTCGTGGGCGGGAGTCGTCAACCAGTTCTTCAACCGTGGCTGCCCGGGTGGCTTTGACGGTGGAGAGAATGCCACCTCCCTGTTTGGCGATGGTTTCATAGCTGACGCCTTCAAGCCGCTGTTCAAACTCTCTGGAGCGGTCGCCGGCATAGACCAGGTGGGTGTGGCAGTCGATCAGGCCGGGTGTTAGCCAGTGTCCTTGTCCATCGATGGTCTCTTTCGCATTGCTACCTGGCGGTAATTCTGACTCTGCTCCTGCCCAGGCAATCTTGCCGTCCTGCACCAGCACGGCACCCTGGCTGACGCTGTGATAGGGGCAGGTGGCAGTGCGGGCCGGGTCCATGGTGGCAAGGTGAATATTCCGAATGAATAGGTCACAGGCGGTCAGTGATGGATCAGCGTTACTGTTGTTCATGGTGTTAGGCCGTTATTGGTTGACTGAATGATGAGCCACAGCTTCAGGAGTAATCAGCATTTGTTGTCTCCTTTAGATAATGCATGAACGTCAAAATAAATACTTGCCAGAAAAGTTCAAACGATACTCGATTAATGAAGTAATCGGTTCCCATATCCATTCTTGGGAAAAGAGCCGTGTGAAATTATCTTCTGAGTAAGGCGGCGATCATATTACCAAGTGCAATGCCAAGGAGTACTTCCACAATCAGGGCAAGAATAGCGTCCACTTCCTGCCTCAACAACTCACTGGCCATTCTGGGGAAGTCAACGGGGTTATTGTTGTTGGGTCGGATAAAAGCGACTCCGATCAACAGATCAAGAAATTTTGCAAAGGAAAAGAAGGAGCGTAACTCCATAGCCAGTGAAAGTATTCTGGCATTGTCCTCGAAGGTAATCGAGTTATAAGCAAATAACGTCGATAAAGAAATTGCGACAATACTCCGACGAGACAATACCCTGTCTATAATGCTCCAGTCACCTGCCCTGTCTACTTCAAAGGGAAAATATGCATGTCGGCATAAAGGGCAGTTCAGTTTTCGCTCTCCCCACTGGACGATGCATGAGCGTCCAAAAGTATGTCCACAACTCATTAAAGCCCGATAGTGTGTGGGAACATCATCATATTCTCCCAGACAAATACTGCACTGATCACTGGTAACGTTGTTCACTCTAACCTCGAGAAAATCCTTGAATTTTTTAGCGAAATCGTACAATTTGCATTATCTTATTGTATATACAACTATATACAATAAGATAATATAATCAAACTCAGGATCCCCGGGATCGCCGGAACGTCTGAAAAGCTCCAATTGGCACAAATAAATTATGAATCAGAGCCTGTTACCCCGTTATCAGCAGATTAAGCACTATATTCTTGACAAGATTGAGTGCGGTGAGTGGACAGAATCCCGCAAGGTGCCTTCTGAGAATGAGCTCTGCCAGCAATTTTCGGTAAGTCGGATGACCGCCAGGAAGGCGCTGCAGGAGCTGACGGCATCGGGCGTACTGATGCGCCAGCAAGGGTTGGGTACGTTTGTGGCTCCTATCGAGCCACAATCGTCAATACTGACGGTAAAAAATATTGCCGACGAGATCAGGGGGCGAGGGCATGGTTACAGCAACCGGGTATTGCTTCTGTCTGAAGAACAGGCGTCCGAGGCCATTGCGGTTTCCCTTGAGTTACCGGAGTCAGCGAGCGTTTTTCATTCCATTATTATTCACTACGAAAATGGCCTGCCACTGCAATGGGAAGAACGTCATATTAACCCGCGGTTTGCTCCGGATTACCTGAAACAGGATTTTTCAAGGGAAACGCCCAATGTTTATCTGACCGGGGTTGCAGCGCTTACAGAAGCGACACATGTCGTTGAAGCAGTATTGCCTTCAAAAGAAGTGGCCGAAGCTCTGGCTATGGAAGCCGGTGCTCCCTGTCTGAGAATCACGAGAAGAAGCTGGTGTCGGCACGGTGTCGTCAGTCTGGCCAGGCTGATGCACCCCGGTGACCGATACCGCCTGGGAGACCATTTACAGTTTTCCTGATGACCTGCCGACAAGTCGGATCACAGGAGTAACACCGACAGCCTTCCGGGGCAATAACAACGATTGTGCAGGTGACAGTTCCACAATAAAGCAGCGTAACGTAGAGGACGGTGAATATGGCAAGTGAACAGGAGAAGATGCTTATAGCCGGTGGTAAAGAACCCGTTGTTAAAACCGGCAGTAAAGGCCATCAGCGATTTGATCCGGACCGAATCATTCGGGCTCCCAGAGGTTCTGAGCTGAATACCAGCAGCTGGCAGGTAGAAGCCCCTCTGCGTATGTTGATGAATAATCTGGATCCGGAGGTGGCAGAGCATCCTGAACAGCTGGTGGTTTATGGCGGTATTGGCCGGGCTGCCCGGGATTGGGCTTGCTACGACCAGATAGTGGCCACTCTGCAACGTCTGCAAACCGATGAAACATTGCTGGTTCAGTCCGGAAAACCGGTCGGGGTATTCAAGACCCACCCCGGTGCTCCCCGGGTGTTGATTGCCAACTCGAACATTGTGCCTTATTGGGCAAACTGGGAGTACTTCCATGAGTTGGATAAACAAGGGCTGATGATGTATGGCCAGATGACCGCAGGCTCATGGATCTACATTGGTTCCCAGGGCATTGTGCAGGGTACCTACGAAACCTTTGTGGCCATGGCCAAAACCCACTTCCAGGGGGATGCTTCGGGCAAGTGGATTCTCACCGGTGGCCTTGGCGGCATGGGGGGCGCGCAGCCTCTGGCGGCGACCATGGCCGGTTTTTCCATGCTGGCCTGTGAAGTGGATGAGTCCCGAATCGACTTTCGCCTGAAAACCCGTTACCTGGATAAAAAAGCGGCGACGCTGGATGAAGCACTGGCGATGATTGAACAGGCCAAATTGGCAGGCAAGGCGATTTCGGTGGGCTTGCTGGCGAATGCGGCGGATATATTCCCCGAGCTGGTTGAACGCAATATTACGCCGGATGTGGTGACAGATCAGACATCTGCCCATGACCCATTGAATGGTTATTTACCCAAAGGGTGGACGTTGGCACAGGCCTGCGAACGTCGTCAGGCGGATGAAACGGCTGTTACCCGTGCTGCACGAGAATCTATGGCTGTGCAGGTGAGGGCCATGCTGGAGCTGCAAAAGCGGGGGGCGGCAACTGTTGATTACGGCAACAATATAAGACAGATGGCGAAAGAGGTTGGGGTTGAAAACGCGTTTGACTTCCCCGGTTTTGTGCCTGCTTATATTCGTCCACTCTTTTGCCAGGGTATTGGTCCTTTCCGCTGGGCAGCCCTGTCCGGTGACCCTGAAGATATCTACAAGACTGACCAGAAAGTCAAAGAGCTGATTCCCGACGATGCACACCTTCATAACTGGCTGGATATGGCCAGAGAGCGCATCGCTTTCCAGGGTCTGCCAGCCCGAATCTGCTGGGTGGGTTTGCAAGACCGGGCCCGCCTTGGGCAGGCCTTTAACGATATGGTGGCCAGTGGTGAGCTGAGTGCGCCAGTAGTGATTGGTCGTGATCATCTGGATTCCGGCTCGGTTGCCAGCCCTAACCGGGAAACCGAAGGGATGCAGGATGGCAGTGACGCCGTCTCTGACTGGCCTTTGCTGAATGCCCTGTTGAACACTGCCTCGGGGGCAACCTGGGTGAGTCTCCATCATGGTGGTGGTGTAGGGATTGGTTACAGCCAACATTCCGGTGTGGTGATTGTCGCTGATGGTACCGAAGAAGCCCGGAAAAAACTGGGCAGAGTGCTGTGGAATGACCCGGGAACCGGAGTCATGCGCCATGCCGATGCAGGGTATGACATTGCCCGTGAGTGCGCACAGGACAATGGTCTGGACCTGCCCATGCAGTCGGGAGGGCAAAGGTATGAATGAGTTAGTGATTTCCCCCGGAAAATTATCGCTGAGTGACCTGCACAGGGTTAGTCGTCACGAGGTTCAGATCAAGCTGGGCTCGGACTGTTATGAAGCCATTCATAAAAGTGTGGCCTGCGTGAATCATGCGCTGGCAGAAAATCGGGTTGTGTATGGTATCAATACCGGTTTTGGTCTGCTGGCCAATACCCGGATTCCGGATCAGGAGTTGGAGGATTTGCAAAGGAGCATTGTGCTTTCGCATTCGACAGGTGTTGGACAGTTTATGGATGAAAGCACTGTCCGCCTGATGATGGTATTAAAAATCAACAGCCTTGCCCGGGGATTGTCGGGAGTGAGGCTGGAATTGATTGAAGCACTGATTCAACTGATTAACCTGGAGGTTTACCCCTGTGTCCCCGAGAAGGGGTCCGTAGGGGCCAGTGGTGATCTTGCGCCGCTGGCTCATATGAGCTGTTTATTGCTGGGTGAGGGGCATGCCCTGGTGGATGGTCAGCAGTTGACGGCCATGGAAGCCCTGACCTACGCCGGTATGGAGCCCATGAAGCTGGCACCGAAGGAAGGACTGGCACTGTTGAATGGTACCCAGGCCAGTACGGCCTTTGCCTTGCAGGGACTGTTTGGTGCGGAAGATTTAATGGCATCAGCCATCATCGCCGGGAGCCTCTCCATTGAAGCCGCCATGGCCAGCCGTCGTCCTTTTGACCCGCGCATTCACGAGGCGCGGGGGTTGCAAGGGCAAATTGATATTGCTCATGCCTACCGTACCATGCTGGATCACAGTGACATTGAGCAGGCACACATAGATTGTGACAAGGTTCAGGATCCCTACTCACTGAGATGCCAGCCTCAGGTGATGGGAGCCTGCCTGGAACAGATGCGTTATGCCGCGGGTCTGCTGGCAGTGGAAGCCAATGGTGTTACCGATAATCCCCTGGTCTTTGCTGAGCAGAATGAAATACTTTCCGGTGGCAACTTTCACGCCGAGCCAACCGGCATGGCTGCCGAAGCACTGGCTCTGGCCATTGCCGAAATCGGTGCCATCAGTGAACGCCGCATTGCGTTGCTGGTGGATCAACACCTGAGCGGATTGCCGCCATTTCTGGTGAAGAACAGTGGCGTCAATTCCGGCTTTATGATTGCCCATAACACGGCGGCTGCCCTGGCCAGTGAAAATCGTTGCCTCTGCCATCCTTCGGTTGCCGATAGTCTGCCCACTTCTGCCAACCAGGAAGACCATGTCTCCATGGCAACTTATGGTGCCCGTCGTTTACGGGAGATGAACAGTAATACGGCGTCTATTGTGGGTATCGAATTGCTGGCGGCGGCACAGGGAGTGGATATGAGGAAACCCTGCAAAACCTCGGAAACGTTGCAGCGGGTGATGAAAACAGTGAGAAAGGATATACCGTTCTATGATCAGGACCGGTATTTCTTTCCTGATATCCAGAAGGCATCGGAGCTGGTGGCCAGTGGTGAGTTAAGCGTTTATATGCCAGCAGAGCTGCTGCCAAGTCACTCTTAGTTTATGCAGGTGGCTAAATGCTCAACATCTGGTTAACTCATTCACGAGTCGGCTCCCTTCGGGGATCGACCTGTGCACGAAACCAATGTGCGCTATCCATATCTATTTTGGAATTTTTGTTCTGGAACTTGTCAAAACACATATGAATAGTTAATTAATCCTTACCTGTCTTGCAACAAGCTTTGTTGACAACAGCCCCTTGAAGAGAAAAGTTTCTTCGCTTACGCCATGCTCATACTCAACTTCATAAAGCAGCGTAAATGGTAGCCCGTCATTGCTGCCCAGCCAGTCGCTAAAACTGGAAAACCAGCCAACATATTGATGACTTTTATAATTGCCCAGCTCTTTCGCTAATAGCGGCTTGTAGGTTTCCCGGTGCTGGCCGGTGGTGGTAATCCAGTGATCTTTGGTTCGGATAATCAAAGCTGACTTATCGGTCGAGAGACTGTTGATATCCAGATTCGAGAAATAGCTGTCAACTTTCTTCTGATAAAAGAACTGCAGACTGATAAAGCCAGTGATAAAGGCTGACAGAGCAATGATGAATGCAATACCAATCCGTGCCAGCCATGAGCCTAATTGGTTATTTACCAGGGTTTTATTTTGCATAGCCATGCCTGCCTTTTTGAACCGTTCTTGAATAAGTACCGTCATTACTTTGGCTATCGGACGAATGGCAAAAAAAAGTAGCTGATCTGTCAAAAGAAGTGTGGCTGGGGGTACTGCACGATAAGCGGTATGGATGGTTTCACTCTATAAGAAGTCGGGTTTAGTGGTTTTATTATTCTAATCAACGGGATATGTCGTATTTATGGTGAGTTTGCCCTGTTGGCAAAACGACTTACAGGGTTTTGCTGCCACCGGGTTTGTGAGTGGGTAGCCCTGCACCATTACTGCACTTAACTATCCTGTTTAAAGGGCTGCAGGACGGTGCCGACAGATTGAGCAATGGACTTCAGCGCGCTGTCAAAAAACTCATTGGTCGAGGAAAAAAATATGAAAACAAGGATGTCGGAAATCCGTAAGATGTCGGGTTTTACCCTGATTGAATTGATGATCGTTGTGGCGATCATTGGTATTTTGGCATCGGTAGCGATTCCACAGTATCAAGCGTATACCAGGAACTCAACGGCTCAGGCAGCACTGAGCGAAGTGAAAGCATTTCAGACAGCTGTAGCGATTTGCGCACAGACAGCTACCATTCAATCCTGTCAACCTGGAGCTGCTGGTAGCGGTGTACCCACGGTGGATGGCACCAGAGTGTCCATTGGTACATACATAGACAATACTTATGCAGAGCTGATAGTGACGCCAGGGAGTTCATTTGGTGCTCAAACTCTGATTTTCCAATCGGATGCTACCGGTGGTAACTGGAAGATGTCTTGCCAAAATGGTGGAGATACAACGGCAAATAATCTTTGTGGTACAGATGCTGTCACGAAGTCCAAGCAATGGAGCGGTAAATCTGACGGTACTTTTGGAGGTTAACCCTTGCCTCGTTGCTTCTTTCCCACGCTCTGCGTGGGAATGCCAACCGCAAATACCAGTAGCTCCCGCTCTCAAACAAGCCCCAAGGCTTGAAAGCAATTCACCACAAACTCTATAAAAACAATGGCTGAACATTCGGCCAGCTCTGGTATGCATTCCCACGCAGAGCATAGGAACGAGACTCTTGGGGGTAGACTGTGTATTTACCCGGTTTTCCCACTACCAGGCTCAACCAGAAACTCAATCAACTCTCTAACTTGCTTCCTGTTCACATAGTCCTGTAAATCTTCCATCCGTTTACTGCCAATCGTTGGGCACTTGTCTGAAATCTGCCGGGATAACAATCCTCGTAAACCCGTGATACACCCAGCCAACTCGCGGGCATTGGTTTTCCCGATGCCTGGAATGCTCAGCGCACGGATCTCTTGCTCCAGGCTTTTTGGTCGTCGAATGGATTCGAGATATTGCTGGATATCCTGCGGATGCATCCCTGCCGATTGCAGTGAATGGGGTGTCAGCTGCAGAATGTCCACCAGTGTCTGGATGGTTCCCGTTTGACCCCATTGATGAATGGCTGGCTTGCTGATCGCTGCAAGATCAAGCCCCTGCTTACCGGTTAGCCATACCAGGCGAGCGATAAACTGTTGTTCACAACCCGGTGCCATAGAGAGGCAGGTAAAGGGCGTATAACGGCTTGTATCCGGGAGTTCCGGGCTTACCCTGTTTGCCGGACGAAACAACACCTTACCAAAGACCGGTATGGCACTCCCTTTGAGCTTGATACTGATTTGATCCCCCACGGCAATCGCTTTCTTTTCCAGATTCTGAACAGTGCCCAGTGAAAGGGTTGAGAGGGTTCTGTTTTTGAACAGTACGGGCTTAATATGAACCACGGGTGTGATATTGCCGGTTCGCCCAATGGTAAATTCAATCGCCTCCACATTTGATGTGGTGGTTGCTGGTGGAAACTTCCATGCCATGGCCCAGGCTGGAGTATCACCTGTCCAGCCCAGCTGCTTTTTGAAAGTTTTGCTGTCGGCCTTAATCACAATTCCATCCATTAAAAAAACGGGTTTGTTGATGGTTGCGTAGTGCTCAAGGCGCTGTTTGATTTCAGGGTAGGATGTTGGTTTGTGGGTATGCTCCAGGGTCAGAGGAAAGCCCATGTTCGCTAAAGCGGTTATTGACTGTAAACCGCTATTAAACGGGCTGTTTACCCACTGCCATGGGAAAAAATCAAAGGCTTTTACGGCTTCCGTTTCTGGATCAGACCGATTGAGCTGACCGGCAACCAGGTGTCGGGCACTGGCATACTGCTTAAGAATTGATGGAGCAATTATATCAAGCCGAGTGAATAGCTCTCCATGAAGAATGAGTTGGTTTTTTTCATCATTACCCAGTGTTTTTGGGATCAATGGCATCTGCCGGATATGATGGAGGATATCGACTCCAACTTCGCCATTTCCCCGGGTGGAAGCCTGGATTAACCGTCTGTTTTTATAGACCAGCTCCACCGCAACGCCATCAATCTTCGGCTGTACCAAAACACCACTGTCAGCGATTCGCTGTAAAAAGCGTTTTACTTCTTCTGCAGACTGCGCTTTCTTCAAGCTGCCCATTGGAGCCTGATGGTGAATTGTGTATTTATTGTGAGGCGTTTGGTTAAGGGATTTCTCTGTTGCAATGGAAGGGAAGCACGCTTGCCAGTATTTCAGTCTGGCAAGCAAGTCGTCGTATTCACCATCGCTGATAATCGGGGCGTTCTGGTTGAAATACAGTTCATCATGGTAAGCCACTTCATCCAATAGCCTGCTGATCTGCTCAGTGGCTTCTCCCTGATCCCAATGTGGGCAGTTATCTGCCCGGGCTTGTAGAAGAAAGATTAACAGGAGCGGTATTATTTTTTTCATGCTTCGATTAAAGCATGAAAAGGCGGGTGGTACCCCTCTTTTAGCTTTTCAGCAGCCCCAACGCTGGTTAACTGTGATAACCGTTTGGATTCGCCGACTGCCAGCGCCAGCTATCAGACACCATATCTTCCAACCCTTTTTCCGCTTTCCAGCCCAGTTCGCTCAGGGCTTTGTCCGGGTTGGCATAACAGGCGGCAATATCACCGGAGCGTCTTGGGGCGATCTGGTAAGGGACTGGCTGTTGTGATGCCTGTTCAAAAGCGGCGACCATTTCCAGCACGCTGTAGCCTGTACCAACCCCCAGGTTCCAGGCATGGATTCCCTCAGTTTTCTGCAGCTTCTCGATAGCTCGCACATGGCCAATAGCGAGGTCAACCACATGGATATAGTCCCTGACTCCGGTTCCGTCGTGGGTTGGGTAGTCGTTACCGAAGACACTGAGCTTGTCCAGCTTGCCAATGGCAACCTGAGAGATATAAGGCATCAGGTTGTTGGGAATATCATTCGGGTCTTCACCGATTCTACCGGAAGGGTGAGCACCAACCGGGTTAAAGTAGCGCAGCAAGGCAATTCGCCAGCTATTGTCCGATACCTGAAGGTCCTGAAGGATTTCTTCTATCATCAACTTCGAACGACCATAAGGGTTGGTGGCCGAGGTCGGGAAGTCCTCGCTGATGGGGAGGCTGGCGGGGTCGCCATACACCGTGGCAGAAGAGCTGAACACCAGGGTTTTCACCTTGGCCTGGTTCATGGCTTCCAGCAACACCAGTGTTCCGTGTACATTGTTATCGTAGTAAGCCAGGGGCATGGAGACGGATTCGCCAACGGCTTTCAGACCGGCAAAATGAATAACAGAGGATATCTCATGGTTGCTGAACAGTGAGTGCAACAGCTCATGGTCGCGAATATCCCCTTTGACAAACTTCAGTGTCTTACCAGTGATTTCCTGAACCCGCTTCAAAGACTCCTCACTGCTGTTACTGAGGTTATCCAGAACAATGATTTCATAACCATCGTTGAGGAGTTCGACGCAAGTGTGGCTGCCAATATAGCCAGCGCCCCCGGTTACCAGAATTTTTTTGTTCATTGTGTTGTTGCTCAAGGCTGCCTCCGTGTGTTTTAAAGCTGCTCGACGATCCGCATGGACAGATCCACAGACTGGCAGTCTTTGGTTAGTGTGCCAATAGAGATAAAGTCGACTCCGGTTTCGGCAATGGGTACCAGCGTCTGATCATTAATACCACCGGATGCTTCCAGTTTTGGGGCTTTTCCGGGAAGTTTCCGGTTCAAACGGACGGTTTCGGCCAGCTGGGACAGCGGGAAGTTATCGAGCATGATGATATCGGCTCCAGCCTCTCGGGCAATATTGAATTCTTCCATGCTTTCCACTTCGATCTCTACCGGTTTGCCGGGGGCGATTTCGTGAGCTTTGCCGACCGCTTGAGCAATGCCGCCACAGGCGGCAATATGATTTTCCTTAATTAAAAAGGCATCAAAGAGTCCGATTCGGTGGTTGTGGCAGCCTCCGGCAGCGACGGCGTATTTCTGGGCAACCCGCAGGCCCGGCAGGGTCTTGCGGGTATCCAGCAATTTGACGCTGGTATTACTGACCAGACTAGCATAGCGCTGGCAGCGGGTTGCGGTGCCAGAGAGGGTCTGCAGAAAATTCATCGCGGCCCTTTCACCGGTCAGAAGGCTTTGGGCAGAACCTTTCAGGACTACCAGCACCTGGTTCGGCTCAACCCGTTCACCTTCATCTATATGCCATTCCAGCTGGATATTGGGATCAATCTGGCGGAAGACCTCGTCAAACCAGGGGCGTCCACAGATGATGGCAGGGTCTCGACAGATAATTCTGGCGACAGATTGTTGGGTTTTTGGAATCAGGGATGCCGTAATGTCTCCGGAACCTATATCTTCAGCCAATGCCTGACGAACATTGGTTTCTACGGCACCGTGAAGCTGGTCTCGCACAACCGGGCTCAGGTTTTCAGGCAGTGTATAGGATACTTTCATGGTCATTCCGGAGGTTACTGGTGTTCTTTGGCGAGGATTATATACATAAAGGAGAAGCCGTTGCAGGCTGGCCTGTTTTGATGCCTGTAGCATTTAACTGGTCCATCAGTTGGTGATGGCTGTTGACGGTGACTCCCAGGGAATTGGCCTGTTTGATCAGAAAACCGTTGATATAGGCAAGTTCCGTGGCTCTTCCCTTACGTGCGTCCTGGCAGGTTGATGATAGATTGCTGGCAGTGATCTGGCAGACACCGTACACGCTGTCTTTAAGTGCGGTGGCTGGAATCCCCAGCGCCTCGAGAACCTCGCTGGTCTCGATAATTAATTGATTCAGCCAGACCTGCTTTTCACCATTATCCAGCAGCTCGCCATTACGGCAGTCGAACAATGCCGTGAGGCCGTTGATACAACTGTTAATGGCCAGCTTTTCCCATAACTTCTGCTCAATGAAATCGCAGTGGTTGACCTTTAATCTGAAATTGTCGCAAAGCTCATGAAAGCCCTGTTCGGATCGTTGCTGATTGCGGAGAAGGCCAATCCAGGTCTGACCCTGGCCAGCGTGATGTACCTCAAAAGGGGCTGACAGATAAGCTCCATCGGTACTGGAGCCTGCCCAAATCGATTGTGTTGGTAAAGCGTCCCTGATGGTCTGCTGGCTCCCCATGCCATTTTGTAGCAACAGTATTTGGCAGTTATCCGCCAGATGTGGCTTTATGCTGTTCAGTGCAGACAGTGAGTCCTGCGCCTTGGTGCAGACAATCAGCCGGTTGATGGTGCTGTCGATGGTTTCTGGCGAGACGATATCGACAGCAAATCGAGAGGCCTGTTCTGGCGTTGATAACTTAAGTGAAATGCGTTTCTTGTTAAATTGCTGATAACTGCTTTCTCTCAGGATCAGTCGGGGGCTTTCCCCCTTATGGAAAAGGCTGGCAGCCCAAAGGCAACCGATGCTGCCTGCGCCCAGAATATACCAGGGATCATTGTCCATTAATTTCTAAAGTCCATCAGCGAATTGAAGATACGCCGAGTCTACCATTTGCTGCCTATACTCAAACAGCTGGTGTTTTACAGCTTTTCTAAACAAGAGTGGGAGATAGACAATGAGTCATACCTATAAAATGACTGAACTGGTAGGCAGCTCAACGGTCAGTAGTGATGATGCTATTCAAAATGCCATCGCCGCCGCTGGCATGACCCTGGAGCATATGGGCTGGTTTGAAGTGGTGGAGCAACGAGGCCATATCGAGGATGGCAAAATTGCCCATTGGCAGGTGACGGTAAAAATTGGCTTCAGGCTTAAGGGCAAAGATCAGTAGTTTCCGTCAAAAGGATCTGATCCTGCATATTCACCTGAACCTTGTCACTGGTGTATTGATTTTCTCCATGGTCTTTCCAATACAATCATGGATACAATAGTTGTTAATTGTTTCTTTCGATTTCTCAAGGAGATCATTCGCTATGCCTTCATTTGACATTGTCTCTGAAGTGGATATGCATGAGCTGGCCAACGCTGTTGACCAGGCAAACCGTGAACTGACTACCCGCTTTGACTTTCGGGGCGTTGCTGCCAGCTTTGAGAAAAGTGGCGAAAAACAGATCGTTATGACCACCGATGCCGACTTTCAGCTGGTTCAAATGGTAGAAATGTTGAAAACCAAGATGGTCAAACGGGGTATTGATGTTAAATGCCTTGAAGTAAAAGACCACTACGGTTCTGGCAAACAGGTCAAGCAGGAAGTGGTGGTTCGGCAGGGGCTGGAAAAGGATATTGCCAAAAAGATCGTGAAAATGATCAAGGATGCCAAGCTGAAGGTTCAGGCCGCCATCCAGGGCGATCAGGTTCGGGTGACCGGCAAGAAAAGGGACGATTTGCAGACTGTGATTGCCTTTTTGCGGGAAGCCGATCTGGACATGCCGTTGCAGTACAATAATTTCAGAGATTGATTGACTGTTTGTGACACAGAAAACCGTTTTCATTGGATGATGGAAACGGTTTTTTATTTCTCGGCTAAGCTGATATCTTCTTTTTTAAAATAGAACGTCTATTACAAGAAGCATGGCGCTGTAAAATTTCATATTTGCGATGGAGCATATTGCATGGGGCTGGCAGCAGATTCTTCGAAGAATTGGGGTGACGCTTGGAAAAGCTTTTTTAATCGTCGGGTGATTGCACTTCTTTTTCTTGGTTTTTCAGCAGGCCTGCCCATTCTGTTGATTTTCAGTAGCCTTTCCCTCTGGCTTCGTGAGGCTGGGGTAGAACGCAGTGCTGTCACTTTTTTCAGCTGGGCAGCGTTAGGTTATTCCTTCAAGTTTGTCTGGGCACCGCTGGTTGACCGCATTCCACTGCCGGTTCTGCATGATTTGCTTGGGCGTCGTCGGTCATGGTTATTGTTATCCCAGGCTGCGGTTATTGCCGCGCTGTTGTTTATGGCAGCCCATAACCCTGCTGATGGTCTGTTCTGGATAGCCTGTGGTGCGGTAATGCTTGGCTTTTCCTCGGCCACACAGGATATCGTTATTGATGCCTATCGAATAGAAGCAGCGGATGATGACCTGCAGGCCATGATGTCCTCTGCTTACATTGCCGGGTATCGAGTGGGTATGCTGGTGGCCGGGGCTGGTACCCTGGCACTGGCCAGCTGGTTTACCATGACGGACGAAGGCAATTATGACTATCTGGCCTGGGCCTGGGCCTATCGCTGTATGGCCGTGTTTATGCTGATTGGGGTGGTTACCACTCTGATGGTTGCTGAGCCGGATGTTGATCGTACTTCCGAGTCGGTACACAGCACTGTTGATTATCTTCGCTTTCTGTTGCTCTTTGCCCTGGCGGCGACCGTATTTGTCATCTCTTTTACTCAGCTGGCTGATGCCTTTGGTGCTCTGAAAACCTTTTTGGTGGAGACCGGGCTGTCTACGCCCATCGCCGGTTTTCTGGCCGGTGCCGGTCGATTTGCAGGCAGTGTGGCAGCTGCTGGGGTTACTGCCTGGTTGCTGGTGAAAGTTCATCTGGCACCCAGAGCAATGGTAAAGGAAACTTATGTCGCTCCCTTTGCCGACTTCTTTGAGCGCTATGGTAAAGTAGCTATCTACATATTGTTATTGGTAGGCACCTACCGTATTGCTGATATTGTTATGGGCACCATATCCAATGTGTTCTACAACGATATGGGCTACACCAAAGAGCAAATCGCTACCATTACCAAAACCTTTGGCCTGATCATGACCATTGTCGGCGGCTTTTTGGGCGGAGTGTTAGCCATTCGCTTCGGTGTGTTGAGAATTCTCTGGGTAGGCGCATTGCTGGCGGCATTGTCGAATGTGCTGTTTGCGTTTCTGGCCAATCTTGAACCATCCAGCCTCTATCTAAGCCTGGTGATTGCGGCAGATAATCTCAGTGGTGGCATGTCGTCCGCCGCGTTTATTGCCTTTTTATCCAGCCTGACCAACCGGGCCTTTACGGCCATGCAGTACGCTATTTTCAGTTCGCTGATGACGTTGCTGCCCAAGCTGTTGGCCGGTTATTCAGGCACCTTTGTGGATTCCCTGGATTATCCGGTCTTCTTTATTGGCTCAGCGCTGCTGGGGCTGCCGGTTTTATGGTTAGTGTCGTATGTAGGGCGATTGCTGGAACGTCATGAGGCGGTAACTAAAACGTATTCTGAAGAGGGTAGCTGTTCCTGAGACAGAGAGTGTGTTGCAAAAGGCTATTCAGCCTTTTGCAACATCCTGTTAATGGGTTTCAGCCGGTGTGTCGTTTGATGAGTCCAGGAGTTCGGCAATCAGTCTCTGCCGCCAAAATTCCCGGGTTCCGTCGTTGGGTAGTTTGTTCAGTGTATCCTGACAGATGTGAACCATCGCCTTGAGAATATTTTCTTCCGGATAATTCAGGTTTTCCAGCTGGCGAATAATTTCGACGGCCAGGGCAATATCTTCCGACGCTCCATCCATGTATTTACTCTCCATGCCATTGATGCGCTTTCAGGTTGATTTTTCCGGATGAAATTGTCACTCCCTCCTGCTCCAAACGTTGTTTTTGCAGGCTGTATCGACTCGACCCATCAGGGAATGAAATCTGACCTTTGCCGTTAATAACCCGGTGCCAGGGAAGGTCGGTCCCGGCGGGCAGCTGTTTCAGGATATTGCCCACAACGCGCGCATAACCGGGGGCTCCTGCCATATCTGCCAGTTGGCCATAGGTTACCACACAGCCTTTCGGAATCCTGCTGATCAGATACCATATTTCCGAAGGGGTAAAGGGGGCGGTCAATGTTGGTTCTCCACGATACTTTCTATGATGATCGCCATGATACTCTTCATCATAAGTTCGACCACAAATAATAGATGTCAGGATATTTGAAAAGTTTGGAATGGGAAAGGAAATTGTGGAGCCTGTCGTATTTATGAGTTTTACAGGTGGATAACCTGTGCAGGAGAATTCCTTTTATGTTGCTCCAAAGGAGCCTTCGCTGTTTATCAAGGCTGCTGGGAATATTCTGTCTGTTTTCTATCAGTATGACATGGGCTGATACGGTCTGGATGAACAATGGCGATGTGTTGTCTGGCGACATTGTCAAGCTGGATTCTGGCAAGCTGAGTTTACAAACAAAGTATGCAGGTACTATTGAACTGGATTGGCGCTATGTCACGGCCCTGGACTCGGATAAAACATTCTGGGTCAGCCTGATTGGTGAAGAGAAGGCCAGATTGCGGCGGTTTGAAGGCCAGCAGACAGGCGTTACGGTTATTGATGAGAGTGGTCGAAAGCGCTCTTTCTCAGCAGTATGGCCGGTTGCCGCTATCCATATTGAAAAGCCGGTGATTGCCGATACCTGGGCGCTGGGAGGTAAGCTGGTGGCCACGCTGGACAGCAAATCCGGCAACGATGATGAGTTGTTGGTTGGTGTTGAAGGCAAGCTCAATATTGATGATCAGTGGAATAAAAATGCTTTTTACTGGGATATTGAAGTGGAAGATGATGACGGTATTAAAAGCTCTGAGTGGCAGGTTGGCTATTCATACAGCCGTTACCTGGATGAGCACTGGTTTGTGCAGGGAGCCGCAGAACAGGAATATGATTCGGAAGACGATCTGAGAACCCGTACATCAGTGGGTGGTGCCTTGGGCTATCGTTTTTGGGAAACCGCTGAAAGGGCGT
The DNA here is from genome assembly GCF_049310165.1 of Endozoicomonas sp. ALE010. Classification (NCBI taxonomy): domain Bacteria; kingdom Pseudomonadati; phylum Pseudomonadota; class Gammaproteobacteria; order Oceanospirillales; family Endozoicomonadaceae; genus Endozoicomonas; species Endozoicomonas sp. ALE010. The sequence goes on from NZ_JBLYNV010000026.1 coordinate 45,774, forward strand.
TGAAAACCAGTGGGGGTATCAGTCAGCTCTGGGAAGACTATATTACCAATGAATCGCAGCGGGATTATGCCCTGACCTGGATCTTTAACTACCGAACACGACTCATGAATAACTGGGAATATTTTGCCAACAGCCGAACGTTCTTCCGGCTAAAACAGTCTACGACACTGGTTAATGTCAATCAGGGGTTAAACATTGGACTGACCGATCGCATTACCTGGAATCTGACGCATATTGTTGATTACGACAGTGACCCGGTGGATAAGACCAGAAATGTCGACAGCCGAATCAAAATGGGGATTGGTTACCAATGGTGAGGTCCGGAGCGCGGCAGGTGGGTGCATACTGGCAGTCGTCCTCTTGTGGGCATAAAAAACCGGGTTCTTATCAGGCAGCGCCGGAACGGGTACTGCCTTGAGGGTGGGAAAGCCGGTTTCTGTTGCTCAGGCTGCTCAGTAAGTTGCTTCTCTTCACGCTGTTCTTGTAAAGCCCGCATAGTGGTTTCCAGCCAGTTGGCTGCACGATAGAGCAGCGAGTGTCTGGTTAAATTGTCAGAGTGTTGATGTTCAAGGGGAAAAATCAGGGTTTTTCTGACTTTCATTGCTACCGGGTACTTTTTCAGAATTACTTCTGTTAATAGCGGCAGCACGGCGTTTTGATTGATGACAGATTACGGTTTTTTTACCCTCTCGCCTTTGGCAATGTACAGGCTCCTAAGGCTCCCGGAAGTAAAGAGGTGCTGCCCGTACAGTAAGCAGACACTCCAAAACCTCGGGCTGGTAAAAGACAGGATCGTCAATTGGGTATAGTACGGGCTATTGGGGTCATAAACCAGAGGCAGAGACGCTTTCAGCCACTTCTTCACTGAGGGGTGTCATTTCAGCGTAGGCTTTTCTATCCCGTTGTGATGTAGGGCAGGGTTGATTTCCGTGTGAACAGAAAACACAGCAATCGCCTTCCTGTGGGGTAATCAGTTTCTGGCAATTTCTGCATTCGTAAAGGTAAACACAGGCATCCTGAGGCATGGTTTCAACCGCATGGTGCAGACAGTCCGGGCAGGTGATGATGGACGTAGATACAAGAGTTTTTGCGCTTAAGGTATAGTTTTTACTGGACATACTCTTTCTCCTGGCACTTCTTGTGCCGTTCGTTGCATTTTTCTCTTTGGGCATAGGATAGAGTTATCGGCCTCCGTGTTGGTTTATTGACAATGAATACGTAAAACAAGGTGCACTGTCGTTTTTTGACGAACAAACACGTAACAAAAGCACCTCTTTTCAAACTACCCTATCTGACTTTTTATAAAAAGAGCGGCATGAATCAGGCCAGTTATGATGTAAGCATAAAAGGGGAATATGACCGTTTACTGACAGCCATAAAAAAAACCGGACATTTCTGTCCGGCTTTGTATGGGAAGAATTAAACGAACTTAGTCGTTTTCAGCCTGAATCGCAGTCAGGGCAATGGTGTAAACGATATCGTCAACCAAGGCACCACGGGAAAGGTCATTAACTGGCTTGTTAAGACCCTGAAGCATTGGACCGACACTGATAACGTCTGCACTGCGTTGTACCGCTTTGTAGGTAGTGTTACCTGTGTTGAGATCCGGGAAGATAAACACGGTCGCACGACCCGCGACGTTACTGCCGGGAGCCTTGCTCTGGGCTACCGACTCAACGGAGGCAGCATCGTACTGCAGAGGGCCATCGATAATCAGGTCCGGACGTTTGGCTTTAACGATTTCAGTGGCCTCGCGCACTTTCTCTACATCAGCACCGATACCAGAGGTTCCGGTGCTGTAACTGATCATCGCAATACGTGGCTCAATACCGAACGCCGTGGCGGAGTCAGCGCTCTGAATGGCGATATTGGCCAGCTGTTCTGCATCCGGGTTTGGATTAACGGCACAGTCGCCATATACCAGAACCTGGTCAGGCAGTAGCATGAAGAAGACGGAGGAAACCAGTCCGCCAGCATCTTTTTTCGTCTTGACCAGCTGGAACGCCGGACGGATGGTGTTGGCGGTGGTGTGTACTGCACCAGAAACCAGACCATCTACCTCGTTCAGAGCCAGCATCATGGTGCCGAGTACTACAGTATCTTCCAGCTGAGCTTCCGCCATCGGGGCGGTAAGGCCTTTGTTCTTGCGCAGCTCAACCATCGGGTCAACATAACGGGTGCGGATGCTCTCAGGTTCCATGATGATCAGGCCATCCGGCAGTGTGATGCCGTTGTCTTTAGCGACCTGTTCAATAACGCTGCGCTGCCCGAGAAGGATACACTGGGCGATACCACGCTCCTGACAGATAACGGCAGCCTGAATGGTGCGTGGCTCATCGCCTTCTGGCAGAACAATACGCTTATTGGCACCCAGGGCTCTCTGAACCAGTTGGTAACGGAAGGCCGGGGGGGAGAGTCTGCGCTCTGCCAGGGCAGAGCATTGTTGCTTCAGCCACTCGGTGTTCAGGTTGGCAGCGATGGTATCCATAACCAGTTCAACACGAGCAGCGTCGTCAACCGGCAATTCGTTATGGCGACGATCCAACAGGGTTGCCGTGGTGTAAGAGTCTTCCCCGGTGAGCATGACAGGAAGACCTGTACCGATGGCCTTGCTGCACAGTTCCATCACGGGTTTGGAGGGAGTGATACCGCTGGTCAGCAGAAGACCCGCCAGGGGAACACCGTTCAGGGCCGCCATGCAGGTGGCCAGAATGATGTCATCACGGTCGCCCGGAGTAATCACCAGATTACCTGGCTTCAGGTGATGAATCATATTGGTGGGCGTTCTGGCGCTCAGGGTGTAAGAAGTCACCCGACGGGTATCCATCTCACCGGCATTGATGATGTCTGCTTTCAGGTGCTCGGCAATATCCATGGTTCTTGGGGAGGCCAGGTTATTGTCAAACGGAATATAGCCCAGCGGCTGGAATGGCTTGCGGGCAAATTCTGGCAGGCTCTGGAAATGGCCGTCTTTATTCAGGCTGGCAACCACGTCCGGCGTCAGTTTATTCAGGGCATAGCCGACGACATTCGGGTTCTTGATGCCACCAAAGCTGTCGGCAGCGATTTCCAGTTTGTCGGCCAGGTCTGCCAGAGAATCATTACCGGGCTCAGACACCAGGATGATGTCGGCATTAATGGTTTTGGCAATGCTGCTGTTCAGGCGATTGGCGTAGGGCATTTCCCGGGTCGGAACCAGACCTTCTACCACCATCACGTCACAGTCCTGAGAAGCCTGTTCAAACAGGGCTACGATCTCTTCCATCAGGACATCGCCTTTGTTATCACCCAGCAGGTCTTCAGCACGGTGGGAGGTAATGGGGGTAGGCGGCTCATGGTCCATGATACGCTGGACCAGTTTGGTGGAACGCTCTGGTCCAGTGTCGCCTACATGCAACTGGGCAATGGGCTTGAAGAACTTGACCCTGAGACCGAGATTATCGAGTGCTCGAACCAGGCCCAGGGTAACGGAGGTCAGGCCAACACCATAACGTGTTGGTGCCAGGAAAAATGTACGCATATCCGGACGAATCCTTCTCATGAAATACTGATATAAAAACAGGAGGTGAAACCTCCTGTTGCTTACATCATTTAGATAACCAGTTTAGCCAGCAATCAGCGCTTCGGTATCACGGGCAATCATCAGTTCTTCGTTGGTCGCGACAACCATGGCTACGGTTGAGCCGGGCTTGGTGATAACACCGCTCTTGCCACGGAAGGTCTCTTCGTTGGCTTGTTCATCAACGTCAAAGCCGAAGATGGACAGACGCTCCATGACATTCTTACGGATCGTGCTGGAGTTCTCACCGATACCGCCGGTGAAGACCAGTGCATCAATGCGGCCCAGTTCAGCGGCAAAACCAGCGAGTTTTTTGGCCAGAACGTGGCAAAAGATGTCCAGGGTGAGCTGGGCACGCTCATGACCTTCTGCTGCGGCATTTTCAAGAACACGGCAATCGTTGTCCAATCCAGACAGACCGAGCATGCCGGATTTTTTGTTCAGGAGGTCGATGATCTCGTCCAGGGAGTAGCCGCATTGCTTGTTCAGGAAGCTGAAGACGTTCGGGTCAATATCACCGGAACGAGTACCCATTACCAGCCCTTCCAGCGGCGTCAGGCCCATGGTGGTATCAACGGATTCGCCGTTTTTGATCGCACAGGCACTGGCACCGTTACCCAGGTGCGCAACCAGGATAGCACTGTTGTCCAGGTCAAGACCCAGCATGTCGGCAGCGGTTTTGCTGACATAACGGTAGCTGGTGCCGTGCATGCCATAACGACGCAGGCCGTGCTCTTCGTACAGGTTGTAAGGAACCGCGTACAGGTAGCTTTCTGCCGGCATGGTCTGGTGGAATGCTGTGTCAAATACCACGGACTGTGGCAGCTCCGGGAAGTATTTTATGCAGGCACGGATACCCAGCAGGTGAGCAGAGTTGTGCAGAGGTGCCAGGTGGCTGCAGTCTTCGATGCCCTGGATTACTTCATCAGTGATCAGGGTGGATTGGGTGAACTTCTCACCACCGTGAACAATGCGGTGACCGATGGCTTCGATGTGTTCCATCAGGTTGTTCTCACGGAGAATGCCCACCAGTGCTTCGATAGCACCTTCGTGGCCAGCAGCGCCAAGATTCAGGGTTTGCTTCTCACCGTTCAGTTTCCAGGTGATGGAGGCTTCGTTGCCCACGAGGCATTCAGCAATGCCACTGATGCTTTCCTCTTTGGTTTTCGGGTTGATGACTGCGAACTTCAGGGAAGAACTGCCACAGTTGATAACCAGAACGCTGTCTTTGCTCATAGAATCTATTACCAGTGAAAATGACCGCACAGTTTTCGAAAATGCCCGTTTAATGCTTTTAATGTAAGCGAATTGTCACGAATATCGTCAAACGCCGCGGCCGGAACCAATCACAAGGAGGCTGTCTGGAAATAATGTCCGTAACGGAGATGGCAGAACATTGTGGAGGAAACATCGTTTTTGTGCGGTGAATAGTGGTGCTATTTACCGGAAAAACGAATGTCTGAACCCATGTGCTGTCACAGCAGCAGGACGGTCTATTCCAAGGCAACCTCCCGGATGATCATGACTTGTATAAAGTAGAAAAGCGGTATGAAAATATTATAACCATTGACCTGTGTCGGTGGACTGCGTATTGATGCGTATATCGTAACAAGGCTGTGGTTAATTGTTCTCCAATGTGTCAGAGCATATCAGAGGTTTTGTTCCAGTGCCGGAAGAACCAGCTGATCAATCATTTCCGGAACATTGGCAGCCAGCTGCAGCAGCTCATTCTGGTAAAGCCAGCCATAGGATCCTGCGGCAATCAGGGCCAGTAATGGAATCCACAGGCCAAAAACCTGGGCAATTCTCCCGGCGGAATAGGGAGTTGGCCCAAACCGGTTGGTACTGGCAGTACCTGAGGAAAAGGTCAGCCATAACAGAAACAGAAGGTTGATGCCCGGGATCACTAGCAGCAGGCTCTTCCAGCCACTGCGGTCAAAATCATGAAGCCTTCTGGCAGCCATGGTCAGCATAAGGAGGCAGGCAATAGTCATCAGGCCCAGTGTCAGGTGCAGTGACTCCAGAGGTGGGTAGAAAGGTGTCAGGTGAGGGGTTAAAAGCCCCGGAACCCAGCAGGCGCAGACGACCAGCAGCGCAATTACCCAGAGGGAGGCGATAAATCGTACTCTTCCCATTCTGGGGAGCAGTTGAAACTGCCCGGATGATTCGGCCGGTTGTTTCTGCTCCTGCTCCGGGATGGTTTCCGGTGGCGTTTGGGGCAGTTCTTCATTACTGGTCATAGAGAGAATCCGGCAATGGGCTCCTGCCTTCATCATGGCTCTTTCATAAGGACGGATTTCACTGGCGGTCATATTCTTGCGAATAATAACCGGCTTTCCTGAGAACAGACATTTCAGTTCTGCCTTGTCGGCATTCAGGAGCTCTTTCAGGTTTTTCCGAACCTTTCTTTCCTTAAAACCCGGCAGTATTTCTCCTTCGAAAACCAGTTTATAGAATGAGTCATCCATGGCGACCTGTCCTGAAATATGTCCTGAGACAGGTTATCGGCGGGCATGGTGGAGACTGAGGCTTTTTTGTGGTTAACCCCAGGGAGTATAAATATCGTAAAGGAGCAGTGGGTTCCCTTGGATTTTATGCTCCAGATGGTCAGCCTTCTAAAAGGGCTTAACAACCACCAGAATGACAATACCCACAAGGAAGACCACAGGAATTTCATTGAAAACCCTGAAAAATGTGTGGCTGTGGGTACTGGTGCCGTTGGCCAGTTGCTTCATATAGCGGGCGCACATATGGTGATAGCCCACGGTCAGAACTACCAGGGTCAGTTTTGCATGCATCCAGGGGGCACTGATGTAGCTGGGGATATAGTGTAACAGCCACAGGCCAAGCGTCAGGGTGGCAATCATGGAGGGGGTGGCGATGCCGCGCATCAGCTTTCTTTCCATGATGACAAAGCGATCCCTGCTGATCTGGTCTTCACTCATGGTGTGATAGACAAACAGCCTCGGCAGGTAAAAGAGAGCTGCAAACCAGCAGGTCATGGCGATAATGTGGAAAGCTGTTACCCAAAGCATGGTTAAACCCGATTGTTATTGAATTTGTAAGCATTCTTACAGGTTAGAAAAGTAAATCAAGTTGCATGCTTTAAATTTCTTGATTCAACGCTTTGGGGGCTGTGGATCTATAGCCGTTACTGTTTTTTCCTCACTGCTTGCTTTCATATAATCAGCGTACAGGTATGGCCAGTTTTTCGACCACCATGGAGGGTTTGGGATATCTCGGAGAGCTGCCCGTAAACCGTGATAGCATGAGATGACGAAGTCATTTGTTGCCAGTAAGTCTTTATTCCGAATTCTATCGGCCAGGAATATTTCTGATTCTGTTTTGAGTTTGACCAGTTTTTTTCTGATATCTTTCCTGCTGCTCATTAACGCTGGTCTGCTGATCATCAACTCGGAGATTTTGTCGCAGAGAAGCCTGAGATCTTCCCGGAGCCCCTGAGGTCTGCCGATGATGTTTTGCAGTAATGCGCGTTCGGTTTTTTGTTCTTCCAGGACACAGCGGCCTCTGGCCAGTTTGGCTTCTTCTCTGTATTTATCTTGACGGGTGGTAAGCCAGGAGTGAGAAGTCCTGTTGTTCAGGCTTTCTTCCATAAAGTGGTCGCATATCAGCGTTGCCAGCTGTGTTATCGCCTGTTTCTGAGGTTTAACTTTTTGTAACGGGTTGATCAATTGAATGTCGTCAGATTCCCAGACGCAACAGGCGAAAAAAAAGCGTCTGCACTCTTCCCTGGAAAACCCTTTTGGGCGAACTCTGCCCCCCGTTAAAATTCTGGTTTCGCACTCTTTCATTAACTGTGTCAATTCGGAGGTGATTGTTTTATAGGTATTTGGATGCTCATGTAACTGAAGAGTAAGCTCTGGGCTGCTCAACAGTCTAAAGCATGGGGAATTGGGTACTTCCGGGCTGTCTTCTTCACATTGCTCATCAAATGATGGCCACCAGCCTGAATTAAGTTGAATTGGCGAATCTTCTTCTTCTGGTAAACAGTCATGGATGGTTTTTATTTCATGAAAGATTTGATGGATTGTTTCTAAAATGACCTTTTGTTTTTCGTCGATGTCTGGCATTTTCTTAGGTATGTTGAGCAGTTCTTCAAAATCTTGAGCATTTTTTTCTTCTGCTTGTCCGTTTAAAAGCACAAGCTTGTCTTGTGAGAGGCTGGTTGCTTCAGGTAACTGCATTAATTTCGCCAGCTGTTTTTTTATTTTGTCGAAATTAGTGTAAAGAGCTGCTGGGGAAACGGCGGCTCTTTGCTCAGGCTCATACCATGACATGAAATCAGTAACGGTTATCTGGCCAGTAGCTAACGCTTTAACTTTAGCCCTGATCAGTGCTTCAGCCGAAATGCCCTGGACATCAATAGAGAGTGCTGAATAAAGGTTGGTTCGATTTTTTTTTCTGGCTGAGACAAGCATTGATGTCCCTGCTGAAATATCGAGCGTTTTCCCGGTTCGCCTGAAAGAGTGGCGGATGCCCTTGACTGCACGCCCCATGAAGCCGGGCCTGGCAGAAGGCTCAGTGGTATTGTCATCTTGACTTGGCGTTTCTGGCAGAGCGCCAACGTTTGAGGTTGCTCCCAACTGGTTGACTTCCATCGGTTACACCCTTTTATTGATCTTCTCGCTTTCTAATCGTTTATAAAGTGGCTACAGGGACCCATTTGCCCCCGATAGACGTGAATCTATCAAATATTCTTGCTGGCTGAATGTCTCAAGCATCATTATTCGTCATTAATGTACAACTACTGTGCGTTACTGAGAAAACGCTCAATTGATTGCAGAGTAATAACACCAACAGCGTTGCATATTTCTACTTTTTTCCGCCCGTTCTTTTCCATGACCAGCAATACATCGAGACCTTTATCAAGCATGATTTTACGAGCTTCATATAAGGTAGACTGCATATCAATGGGCAGTGTCTGTATAACAACGTTGTCTCTTATCTGACTGGTTACATCCTCCTCTTGCTTTTGACATTCAAGCAAGTCTTTAGTTCTGATAATTTGCCCGGGTTGTCGATCGCCCAGGACGACCCAATGACTGTTTGTGCTGTTTATCCTCCTGAGTTCATTTGGTACAGACTCTGACGATAATGTCACCAGCTGTCTATCCATCAAACCCGCAACCCCTGTTCGATTCAACAACTGAGCCATTGGGGAAAGCTGAATACTCTGTCCACGTGCCAGGAACTGCATGGCAAAAATACTCTGTTGGCCACAGATCTGGCTGGAGGTCAGACAGGCGATCACGATAGCCAACATGGCTGGCAGAATAATCTGGGAACTGTGGGTCAGCTCCAGCACGGTAATCAGGGCCGTCAACGGAGCCTGAAAGATCGCCGCCATCATGGCGATCATCCCGGTGATGACATGAAAGGTGATATTGGTAGAAACCCCCGGCAACTGGTCAGCCAGTATAGCACAGCAGGCACCGACTGCGGCTCCGATCATCAACGATGGTCCGATCATTCCGCCGGGAACGCCCAGACCGATGACCAGTGGTGTAATCACCAGCTTGGCCGCCAGCAGGATAAAGAGAAACTGCAGATTTACCTCGTCGCCGTTCAGCAGGGCTTCAATGGTGTCATAGCCAATGCCCATGGTTGCAGGGACCAGAACGGCGACTATGCCCATTAGAAGCCCTGCGATTAACAGTGGGAATACGACCTTATTCTGGCGCTTTTGCATGGCAAAGATATTAATTTGAATAAACGCTGCGGCAAGAAGGCCAATAATGACCGCAGTGATCGCCGTCAGCATCAGGTCTTCGGGTACGGCAGAAGGAATGATCGGGATCTGAAAAGCCGGGTTAGGGCCGTAAACCGTTTGGGTCAGAACGGAAGCCACCACAGCGGATACCATGACCGGAATAAAGCTTTCCAGTGAATACTCTTTCATAACTACCTCCATGGCAAAGATCACCCCGGCCATGGGCGTATTGAAAAGTGCGGCAATGGCTGCGGCAGTACCACAACCCGCCAGTACTCCCAGAGTGTTGGCTGGCAGTTTCAGCATCTGGCCCAGAAAGCTGCCTGCTCCTGCGCCCAAATGTACCGCAGGCCCTTCACGCCCCACCGAGAAGCCACTGACCAGCGCGATCAGTGCCGTCAAAAACTGGGTGATGGTGCCGGTAATGGGTAACCAGCCCCTGTTCAGGGTCAAGCGCTCGATCACATGGGCAATGCCAAAGCTTCTTTGCCCGGGGGGACAGCGCTTGATTAACAGGATCAGGGCAATGGCTCCCCCGACAGGTGACAGGAAACGAACCAGGGGAGGGAGAGCTTCATAACCACTTTCCACCGATGCCAGCGTTGCAAATACCTGTTCAGGTATCAGGGCACGCTGAGAAACAACGCCAAAGTAAAACAGCAAATCCTCAAAGGCGATAAGAAAGCCTCCGGCCAGCAATCCGGTCATCAATGCCATCAGGGTCAGTTGTGGCAGCGCTTCTGATTGCGCCAGACGCAGCCTTAAATTCTGTATCGAGGGGTTGTTGAGCATAGACGCCGCCTGGGTAAAGTTGTTCCGTTGCTGAGCGGTTATCAGATGATTTTGTTTCCTGGCATGGGGTGAAAATATGACTTTTTCAGGGTTATGGGCTTCAGTAATCGCTTATGCCGGAATTAAATAACGTCGGTTGACGTATGTAGTTTGCAGTTTACCGGATTGTCATTGCGTCTCTCTACCTGTTAAAACAGTGTTTTACTTTTCAGGTATGATTGAACGATTTTTGCACATTATTTCGATGATTTGATGTGTACAATCTCCGTTCACCCTGAGCGGAGTCGAAGGGTGATTGGCACAGTCTTTATTCAGGGTATGGTGTTTACACCCTTCTTTCGTGCACCCTGAGCCGAGCCGAAGGGCGCTCAGGACGAACGGAGCCTGGAAGTCATTGATAGAAGGAACCCATCAATTACATTGAAACCATGTACTAGTGCGCAGCATATAGCTGCTTCAGGAGAGATCGAACGATGTCATCAGGAACGCTGTCAGGCATTGTCATTTTGCTGTTTTTTACCGTGCTGGGTGATGTATTAAGTGACGCATTCAGTCTTGCAGTTCCGGGCTCTGTGATGGGGTTGATACTTCTGGTTATTTATCTTCAGTTGTCTGGCGGTGTCAGTGAGTCGCTGGATACGGTGAGCCAGTTCTGTATCCGTTACCTGGCCGTGCTGTTTATCCCGGGCTGTGTTGGTATTTTCTTCCTGAGTGACCTGCTCTTGCAGCAATGGCTGCCTATCGCTCTGGCCATGTTGGTGGCGACTCCTGTTTCTCTGGTGTTAACGGCTGTTCTTCTGCAATGGCTGCTGAAACGCTTTGCCAGCACCTGCGGAGAGAATCATCATGGATGAGGTGATCAGTTTCTCTTACGGACTATTACAGCGGCAAATGAACAACCCGGTTGCCATTTTGTTGATCAATCTGGGCGCTTACCTGCTGGCGGAAAAGTTGTTTAATCGTATGGGGCGCAAAGGGTGGTTTCACCCGCTGTTTACCACCAGTCTGCTGGTTTTTCTGGTGATTCACTGTTCTCCACTTGAGCCCGATGTGTATACCAGGCACAGCGAGTTGCTGAAGATGTTGCTGGCACCATTTACGGTAGCACTGGCGGTTCCTCTGTCACGACAGCTGCACACTCTTCGTCAGTTAGCGGGACCTCTTCTGTGTACATTACTGATCGGTGGATTGCTGGCGGCGTTTATGGGTATGGGGATGGCTCTGGCAACCGGCGGCTCAAGAGACGTGGTGTTATCCATTTCTACCAAAGCCGTAACCACAGCGGTTGCCCTGGTGATGGGCGAACAGTATGGCGCTATTATTTCCCTGGTAGCGGCGGTAGTCATTATTTCCGGCGTTTATGGATCGCTGGTGGGGCCAGCACTGTGTCGCAAGTTTGGCGTGACTGATCCAAGGGCCATTGGCTTTGCCATGGGCGTAAACGCTCATGCAGGCGGCACGGCCCGGGCTTTTGAGCTGGATCTGACCATGGGAGTCTATTCCAGCCTGGGAATGTGCCTGTGTGCTGTCTACATGCCGCTGCTTGTGCCATGGCTGATCCGCCTATTATTGTAATTAGCCTGAGAAAACCCGATGTTCGATAAAGAAGACCTGCTCAAAATCGCCAACCAGACCATGCCTTTCGGGAAGTATCAGGGCAGAAGACTGATCGACCTGCCAGAGCCCTATCTTCTCTGGTTTGCTGGCAAAGGGTTTCCGGAGGGTGAGCTGGGTAAGCTGCTGGCATTGACTCTGGAGATTCAGGTCAATGGGTTGAATGACCTGATTACGCCATTAAAAATCACTCAGTAGTCTCCTTCATTGGAGCGACGATATCCCGGAGAGTTCTGGTAAGATCGCCGGTTCAAACAATAATCCAGACGTAACGGAAGCAGCAGATGATTAAAGTGGGGATTGTCGGTGGAACGGGCTATACCGGAGCGGAGCTGTTGCGGTTGCTATCGGTTCATCCAAATGTTGAGTTGCGTATGATCACCTCCCGTTCTGAAGCGGGAAAGCCGGTCAGTGAACTTTTTTCCGGGTTACGGGGAAAGCTTGATCTGAACTTTTCGCTTCCGGATAACCAACAGCTGACCTCATGTGACCTGGTGTTTTTTGCCACACCCAATGGTATTGCCATGGAGTCTGTGCCGGAATTACTGTCTGCCGGTGTTCGGGTGATTGATCTGGCGGCTGACTTTCGTTTGCGCGATACAGCGCTGTGGCAGCAGTGGTATGGTCTTGAGCATGTCTGCCCGGAGGTATTGGCAGAAGCGGTCTATGGCCTGCCAGAAATGAACCGTGCCGATATTGCCAGCGCCCGGCTGGTGGCCAACCCCGGCTGCTACCCAACGGCAACGCAGCTGGGTTTATTACCCCTGTTGAGGGCAGGGCTGGTGAGTGGCAATATCATTGTCGATGCCAAATCGGGAGTCAGCGGCGCTGGCCGTGGTGCCAATGTGGGCACGCTGCTCTGCGAAGCCTCCGAGTCTTTCAAGGCCTATGGTGTTGCCGGTCATCGTCATTTGCCGGAAATTCGCCAGGGTATTGAGCGCATGCCAGAAACGGGGGTATCGCCATTTACCGGCGACCTGGTATTTGTTCCCCATTTGACCCCAATGATCCGCGGTATCCACTCCACGCTGTATTGCACCGTCAAAGATCATAGTATTGACCTTCAAGGGTTGTATGAGAGTACCTTTGCCGATGAGCCCTTTGTTGATGTTATGCCTGTGGGCAGCCACCCGGAAACCCGGTCGGTTCGCGGATGTAACCAGTGTCGTATAGCCATCCATCGTCCACAGGGCGGGGATACGGTGGTGATATTGTCTGTTATTGATAACCTGGTCAAAGGGGCAGCAGGCCAGGCCGTTCAGAATATGAACATAATGTTTGGACTGGATGAAATGACCGGCCTGGACTTCCCTGCTGCTATGCCTTGATAAGAGACGGTATCATTATAGTCATAAAAAAGCGCTGCTTCTCTCTGGTTTAGCAATCAGAGGGAGGCATTGGGTTTTGTCTGATTTCAAGTTAATTGTAAATTTTTTATTTTTTTTAACAGAAATTTTATTCTCTTATTTTTTTGTCTATTTTTGATGGCCTAAAGAAAAAATAATATACAGAGGTTTTAGCTATGGACACGAAAGGTCATCAAGCAAATCCTGTTAATAACCAGCAGGTAACCTATCCACAATCACAAGCGCCTCTTTCCTCATCCGACGCATGTCGATTACCCGCTGGTTCTGGCCATCGAGAATCAGTGAATTACTTTGGATACTCCTTAAATTCACAAGATCCCAATAGACAACATTTGGCACATGCTCCCAGTGACCGTCCCAATACCAATTCGGGGCAGGTGAGAAACGTTGATTATCTGGCGCAAGGTGTTGTATCAACAGCCACTGTTCGCCCGCAACTATACCCGGATCTTCCTCCATACCCGGATCTTCCTCCATACTCGGATCCTCCGCCTCCATACCCGGGAACCGATGACCAACAGTCCGGGGTTGGCTCTCAACCATCAATAACCACCTCGTTTCCCTCGCCCATAGAAAAGTTTCAACGAGCATTTACACCTGAGCAGCAATATGCGATCCAGCAGGTGCTGGGTGGTTCAATCAACGGATCAACCTGGCTGGCCTATCGACTGGCCGCCCTGAAAAATTATGAACTGCATTTTATTATTGATAACAGCATGTCAATGGATACCCAGGATGGCATGGTACATCCTGAGGTCGGAGTAAGAATGTCCAGGTTTGAAGAGGCGGTCTATCGGTTGAGTCATGTTGCCGATTTATTAGCCCATATTCCGGTGATGGGAATAAAAATTCAAAGTTTCACTCAGGAATTCCCACCAATTGATACCGGTGGCACGCCAGCCGAGGTTGCGATGCAGATGAAGAGGTGTCTGGACAGTATTTTCAGGGCTAAGAGACTCCCTTCAACCCCGCTCTATCCTGCTATGTTAAAAAGCATAGAAGAGTCTGAACGTTCTCCGAAATCTCCCCCCCGTATTATCTATGTATTTAATGATGGTGAGCCCAATAACGGAGGCTCTAAAGAGCATATTTTTGAATTACTGAAACACCGAAAGGCTGAGAGGAGTCCGGTGTGCCTGGTTGCCTGTACTGATCTAGAGTCATCAGTCGAGTGGATGAACGAGGCAGATGAGCAGCCAAACGTTCATGTTGTTGACGATTTCCAATCAGAAATGAGAGAAGTGAAGGGGCACCAGGGCGCAGCTTTTCCCTTTACAGAAGGCTTCTACCTTATGTCCACTTTGCTTGGTCCCATTGACCCGCTGTTTGATAAAGCGGATGAAAATCACATCTTTGATCATGCGGATTATCAGGAAATCTGTGGCTATAGCGTATCGCCAGCGGAGTATGACTTATATCGAAATGAAGCTTATAGACTGCAAAATGAGCCTTATCGACAGCAAAACCGGCAGGCTGGAAATGAGCCTTATCGACAGCAAAACCGGCAGGCTGGAAATGCACCTTATCGACAGCAAAACTGGCAGGCTGGAAATGCACCTTATCGACAGCAAAACAGGCAGGCTGGAAATGAGCCTTATCGGCAACAATACCGGCAGGCCGAAAATGAAGCTTATCGATTACGAAACAGGCATAATGAAAATAATGAAAATTCTGATTACTGTTTAATTTCATAGCGTTACTGGCTGCCTGCAGGAAGTATGTATTCTCTGTCGCTTAACGGCTTGACCAGTTCAAACAGCAGATGGAAGTAGCGCAGCAGCCAGGGAATAGCGACTTGCCATCAACTTTGACAAATAACGAAGGTTAACGATGACCTAGGTTTTTGTTTTTGTTCCTGATGATGGATAGACCCCCATAAGCCTTGCAAAAACCTCTTCTGCCTTTTTAATTTCTTCTTTTTTAAATCCCTGGGTCATAGAGGGATTAAGATCGTAAAACCAGCGTCTCAGGCTGGTTCTCAGAGATGTCAGATTCTTCCAGTGTTTGCCTCGACGAAATATACGATTGATGGTAATTTCAATATCTTTTTTTGAGGTTGGCTCTTGCAGGCAGGCATTAATAGTGTCTTTAACCGCATCTAATCTTGCTTTAGTTCTTTTAGGGTGATTTTTAGAAGATTTGTTTTGGCAAGTTACCTTTCTTTTCTTAATTGGCCGGGAGTTCGCTTCTCCTTCTGAGTGTGATTTACCCTGGCTTCTGACTGTAGATGTTGTTTCCGCTATGGGATGTTTCCGGAATCTGCGAGTTACTGTTTGAACTGAACTTTGGCATTTCAGGAGGCCTGTTTCAGAGTTTGCTGCATGGGGAGCTGCTTTTACTTTACCGGGGATAGCATTTCGTGCTGCTTTAATGCCAGGGATATTATCGTATTTTTTTAAATGAATTAATCCTTTCAGAGTTTGCAAGGAATTTTTTTTACTATCATAGGTGACTCCAATCGTATCGGTAATATCACGAAAAAGGCTTTCGTGGGTATGGCTGAACAATCGCATCATAATGCAAAAGCTTGTTACTACAGTTTCAGCATCCTCGGAGTATTGTTTGTCCAGAAATTTGCTGCTTCTACTGTCGGCGTTTGAATGAAAAGTGCTTGAACAAAATCTTGAAAACTCAATTACGGTTCTCTCTTGCGGTGATATATGTCTGGGCTTTGACTGCTCTACATCTTGTTGTGGCTCTGAACCTTCTTTAAGCATGAATGTACAGGATTTTGCTGGTTTTATCCGGCCATTTGTCATGGTTTGTCCGTGGAGCTTTTTTGCAACTTGTCCGTGGAACTTTTTTGCAAGAGGTCGTTGGATGTTGGCATCGGGGGTAATTGGTGTGGTGGAAATATCCATAATGACTTCCTTTAGCGAAGTTTATTTTAATAATGATATAAATTAGTTATTTTTTTTGATGAAAAGTTCCATAACTGGTGAAATTTAATTTTATTTGAATATATTCAAGAGAGTTTTTTAGAACAAGATGGTGTAGGTAGTTGGCCAAAAGGAATCATATGTTTCTGACTAAATGGGCGATCACTCTCGGCAACTGCTCCATACAGATATTGGTAATGGCGAACCCTGATTGAATAGAATGATGGAACCAAACTATATTTTTCTTGTCTGAACTCTATAGCGGGTCGAATCATTTTAGAGGATTGAAGGTGTTTTCCAGAGTCAAGTGTTTATCCATAACCTCATTAACTGTATGTATTTACTTGCTTTCCTGCGTTTCCAGCGCTCATGGGAATCAAGAGGTTCATACATTAAATAGAAACGATGTTATCAATAATCTCCATCGAGTTGTTGATAGAAGCCTGCTGGAAGAGTTTGAAAACAATGGCCTTGCATCGGTTGCCAGTGGCACTGTTGGTACAATGATCGGCGTCAGTTGGACTGGCCTTGCATCGGCAATCACAAAAAACAGTGCCAACCCGTTTTTTATTGATTTTACGGTCAGGGCATTCCTGACCGGGGCTGCGCTTGGGACTCTTTCCGTGGTATCCCGAACGTATTTAAAGACCCCTTTCGATTACCTTCACCTGCCACTTGGCTGGGGGTTTTACAAATTAGCACAATTGCAGGACTGGGTCCTGCGTGAGGAGACATCCCGCGAGCTTGAACAGAAATACTCCGAATTTCTCGACCCGGTAGCCAAACGTTTAACGGCCGTTGCTGAGCAGGTTTTTGATATCCCTGCCGATTACTGGACAATCTCAACCATGAATAGTGGTGTTCCCAATGCCTTTGCAACCAGTGGCTATAATATTGCGATTTATCATTCGTCTTTTCCTCTGGCGAAAAATCAGGCTGGCATGGCCTGTTTTCTGGGACATGAAATGGGCCATATATTGGCAAGGCACATGGGGCAGGGTTTAAGTGATGTCTTTTTTCTGAATCAGCTGGCCCTGGCCAGTATTCCCTTTGCCAACTCAATTTTGCAGAATCGTGAAACTCAGGCTGACGAAATAGGCATCTACCTGACAGCCTTGGCTGGATATGACCCTTCAGAATGCTCCAGAGTCTGGGGCAGGGCTATCGCTTATAGTGGAAGTTTGCGAGAAGTGGTCAATATATTCCTTTCAGCACACCCGACCAGCAAGACCCGCATGAATGCCCTGAAACACCATGGCGATGTTTTACAGGCCTATTATTTGAACACGCCAGAGGTGCTTGGGCTGGGGCTCGAATATGAACTTTAATGGCTGTTTGGTCAGTCTCCCGGGAGCAACTCAGTTGCCGTTGCCGAAAGTGTCCGATCATCTGGTTAAAACTTATGATCCCTGTGTTTATACCAATTCCACCTTCTAAATATGAACTGCGCAGCCATTTTGAACCGCTGGATCTTCGTTGGAATTCCTCGCAATAGCCCTGCTATTACTCGTCATTCCGCCTTGCCCAGCTGTCCAAAATGACTTGCTCGATATCATATTTAGAAGGCGGAATTGGTATTACCTGATTATGCTGGCTTTATAGCATTCAGGGTTGCAAAACAGGTTTCTCTGGCTGAGGTAATAAAGCTGGCAATATAGGGTTGCTCCTTTTGTTCTGCTCTAATCGCTGCATACAGTGTTGACCACAACCCCTCTTTACCAAGTCGAACTGCCGCAACGTGCCCTTTATCAAGATATTCCGCCAGTGCCCAGCATGGCAGTGCAGAAACACCTCTCTGGCTGGCAACCAGCTGCAGCATCATCAATGTTAACTCTGCTGTACGGATATCAGCAGGCTCAATATCTGCCGGGTCAAGAAAATCGTAGAAGACCGCCAAACGACCTTGTTCAACAGGGTAGGTGATCAGTACTTCCTGTTGCAGGTCAAGAGGTGTGACAAACTCTCGTTCTTTTAATGGGTGTGTCCTGGCAATGGCCAGCAGCATCTCATAACGAAAAAGGGGGATGTACTCGATGCCATCAATGGGCACTGGGTCAGACGTGACCACAAGATCAAGTTCACCCCGGGAAAGAGCCGGTAAGGGGGCAAAATTAAAGGCAGTGGAGAAATCCATTTCTACTTCTGCCCAGTGTTGCCGGTACTCTGTGATGGTTGGCATTAGCCACTGGTAACAACTGTGACACTCAATGGCAATATGCAACCGTCCGGCTTTGCCGCCCGCCAATCTCATCAGGCGTTGTTCTGTAGCCTTGAATCTTGGCAGCACTTCTTCAGCCAGCTCCAGAATATTTAACCCGGCAGTGGTAAACCGGGGTGGCCGGGATTTACGGATAAACACTTCCATCCCAATACGATGCTCCAGCTCTTTCAACTGATGGGACAAAGCGGATTGGGTGAGATGTAAACGGCTGGCGGCTTCTACCAGGCTGCCGCTTTGGTGAATGGCTTTCAGTGTTTTAAGGTAACGTAACTCAAGACCCAGGTTTTGCATTGTCATTGTTTGCCTTTCTTCTATCGTCAGTTCACAAGAGCATCATTATTAGTTTTTTTCATTTTTATTATTAGAAAAATGAGTTTGATTCAATTCTAACTCTCCAACAGAATCGTGACTACTCTTTGATCCATCCTGAAAACAATAAGTCTGACGATCAGCCCGGAGTTATTTCATGATCACTACCCATAACCTTGGATTTCCCCGAATAGGTGCTAACCGTGAGCTGAAGAAGGCTCAGGAAAGTTACTGGCGCGGTGACCTGTCCAGGGCAGAGCTTTTGGAAGAAGGCCGTCGCCTGCGTAAACGACACTGGCAGTTGCAGAAAGAATCAGGTATTCATCTGATTCCGACGGGTGATTTTGCCTGGTATGACCAGGTGCTGAGCCACTCTTTGATGCTGGGTGCGGTGCCGGAGCGATTTTCGGAAGCGGACCCTGGTGATATTGATACCCTTTTTCGTATGGCCCGAGGTCGAGCACCTACCGGAGAACCAGCAGCAGCCTGTGAAATGACTAAATGGTTTGATACTAACTACCATTACATAGTGCCGGAGTTGCACAAAGGCCAGAAGTTCCAATTGTCTAACACCGCTATTCTGGATGAAACCGCTGAGGCTATTGAACAGGGCCTCAGGGCAAAACCGGTACTGATTGGCCCGCTGTCCTGGCTGTGGCTTGGTAAAGTCAAGGGCGAGTCTTTTGACCGATTGGAGTTGCTTGACAGTGTTGTCGAGGTGTATGGCAAAGTTCTGGCCAGACTGGCTGAAATGAATGTGGAGTGGGTACAGGTTGATGAGCCCATTCTGGCTCTGGATCTTCCACTGGAATGGCATCAGGCGTTTGAATCGGTATATAACCGGTTGCAGAGTTGCCATGTAAAAATTCTGTTGGCCAGCTACTTTGGTGGTCTCAATGGTACTACGACCACGGTCGTTAATCTGCCGGTGGATGGTCTGCATATTGATCTGGTCCGGGATCCGGATCAGTTACCGGCACTGCTTGATCGCCTGCCTGCCTACAAGGTTTTATCAGCGGGTGTTGTTAATGGTCGGAATATATGGCGCTCCGACCTGCAGCAGATAGTGCGGCAATTGAAGGAGGCAGAGGAGCGGCTGGGTGATCGGCTGTGGGTAGCGCCTAGCTGCTCATTACTGCATGTTCCGGTTGATCTGGAGCAGGAAACCGAGCTTGATGACGAGCTGAAATCCTGGTTTGCCTTCGCCAGGCAGAAGTGTGAAGAGGTCTCCGTGATTGGTCGGGTTTTATCCGGAGGGCATCAGGCACAGGACCCGGTGGTGTTGACATTGATTTCCGAGGCCGAAAAAGCGGTATCTGCCAGGCAACACTCTCAGCGGGTTCATAATACAGCGGTAGAACAACGGTTGACGTCATTAAATGATGACAGGGATATTGATCATCGTCGCTCACCTTATGCGGTAAGGGCAAGGCTACAGCATGAAAAACTGAATCAGCCTGAATTTCCTACAACCACCATTGGCTCTTTTCCCCAGACACGGGAGATACGACAGAAGCGCTTACAGTTTCGCAAAGGGGAGCTGGATGAGCAGTCTTATATCGAAGCGATGCAAGCGGAAATACGCAAGACCATTAAAAGGCAAGAGTCGCTTGGTTTGGATGTTCTTGTCCATGGCGAAGCAGAACGTAATGATATGGTTGAGTACTTTGGCCAGCAGCTGGAAGGGTTTGCCTTCACAGCCAATGGCTGGGTACAGAGCTATGGCAGTCGCTGTGTAAAACCCCCCATTATTATTGGTGACATCAGCCGCCCTGAGCCGATGACCATTGCATGGAGCCGCTATGCCCAGGAGCAGACCAGCCAGCCGGTTAAAGGCATGTTAACCGGGCCGGTTACCATTCTTTGCTGGTCATTTCCAAGAGATGATGTGAGCAGGGAAACGTCCTGTCTCCAGTTAGCGTTGGCCTTAAGAGATGAAGTTGTTGATCTGGAGAATGCGGGTATTGGCATTATTCAGATTGATGAGCCAGCCATTCGGGAAGGCTTGCCTTTGAGAAAAGCAGACTGGCCTGCTTACCTGGAGTGGGCGGTGAAGAGCTTTCGCATTGCTGCCAGTGGCGTCAAAGATGAAACCCAAATCCATACCCATATGTGTTACAGCGAGTTTAATGACATTATTGAATATATTGCCGCCATGGATGCGGATGTCATCACCATAGAAACTTCCCGCTCAGATATGGAACTGCTGGATGCTTTTGAAGCGTTTGAATACCCGAATGAGATTGGACCCGGAGTTTATGATATTCATTCGCCAAATGTGCCCAGTATTCAGTGGATTCAACAGCTGATGACTAAAGCGGCACAAAAAATACCCAAACAGCGTTTATGGGTAAATCCGGACTGTGGCTTAAAGACCAGAGACTGGCAGGAGGTAGAAGACGCTTTAAGAAATATGGTTGCAGCTGCGAAAATATTAAGATCCGGTTAAGTGAGGTTACCACTACCTGAAAAAAAAAGCTGGCTGAAGAAAAAAAGCTGGGTCATGAGTAGTAAATCTGAAAAAGAGCCCAGCTTTTTACACTTGCTTAAATAATATAGGAAAAGTACCGTATTTTTTATTTTATAATCTCAGGCTTTTATAAATTTTTTGCTCTGTCTTTTTTGTTCTGGTTTGATTATTTTTCAGGGCTTCTTTTAACTGGGATTTTTCTCTATCTGATTTTTCTATTTTATCAATCATCAGCTGCCGTTCGGCCTGTAAAGCGTTGAGTTTTTGTTCAAGGTCAGCCACCTTTTTTTGTTCATCATGAAAAGCAAATTTTACCAGGCTCTCTGATAGTTGATCTTTTTTCTGGAGTAGTGCAAATTCTTTTTTAAGCATTTCCAGATCCTGTTCAAGAGTTAATGATTTTCTTGATAATTGCAGGTTTTCGTTTATGACTCCATTTAAGAAATTTTTAGTTTTCCTGTCTTTATACTCCAGGTCTGCCTGCCTCGTCTTCAGTTTGACAATCTGATTTTTTAAATATGTTATCAGTGGGGTATCTTGGGGAGCTACCTGAAATAGCTCTGGTGTTGATGCTAATGGTAAAGTTTCTGTCATATCGTATAGTGCAGGCTCTCTCCCTTCAGGGGTATGTTGTTGAAAGCCAGAGGGTGTTGTCTCATGTCCTGAAGCTGGAACACCCAGGGCCTCAATTGGAGCAGCCCCTCTTTCTTCAGGGTTGTGTTGTTGAAAGCCATAGGGTGTTGTCTCATGTCCTGAAGCTGGATAACCCCATATCTCATCCGGTACAGCCCCTCTCCCTCCGGGGCTGTATTGCTGGAAGACAAAGGGGATAGCCTCATCTTCTGAAGACGGTGCTTCCCCGGTTTGTGGTTGCAAAGTGCAGGATGATCCTGAAGAGTGGTCATCGTGCATCTGTTGACAAGGTGGCCATGGGAAAATTTCCTGTGGAGCAACGGCCTTCATTATAGATAAGTCACCTGTTGGATACAGTTCTTCATTGGTGCCAGTTTGTGGTTTGTATATGCTGATATCAGGATGAGATGGGGGGGATGGAATCCAGGTATGGGGTTGCACCTGTTCGTTTTGCTCCTGTGGACTTGGAATAGCGGAGTGGGATGGGGTAACAAGAGAATGGGTATCTTTAGTCTCCTTCGGACTGTTCCATGAACATTCATCAACGGTTTTGCACGGCTCTTTTTCATAGCATACTAACTCCTGCTCAAGAAACTGAAAATCAGGGGCTGAAATCCAGGGTTGCTCAGAATACTCGAGTGTTTTTCCTGTTTCCCCTGGTTTTTGCAACGTTTTCTGTATCATGGAGTTAACTTGGCTATTACTGTTTGCAGGCTCTTTAATGGCATGTAATGAGTCAAAAGTAGCTGTTTTTATATAAGGTGAATCAGGTTCTATTATACCATCGGGTTCTTCTAAGGGAGCTGTTGCTGAAACTTCTGCTATTTTAAGATTTATTGCTTTATCTGTTTTTTTATCTAAGTTTGTTTTTTTACTGGTTGTCATGCTTGCTTTTGTATCTGTATCTGAATCAGTTTCTGAATCAGTTTCTTTTTCTGAATTAATTTCTATTTCTGAATCAGTTTCTGTTTCTGAAACCATTTCTGGCTCTGTGATTTTGTCTTTTCTTGTGGTTGTTTCTTCGTTTGTGTCTTTTTGTGTGTTGTCACCTTTTTTTCTATTTGTGTCTGTTTTGGCAGTTTTTTCTATTTTTGTATTAAAATATATTATTTCATCTATATTTTCTTCTGATCTTAAGCTAGATTCTGGTTTTGATCTTAATTCTGGTCTTAACCTTGGTTTTGGTCTCGGTTTTAATCTTGGACTTAATTCCTTATTTATCACTGAAGATAAGTTTTGATTTGCTTGGGTTTGTGATGTTTTTAATTCTGGGTTCTTGGTAATAAATGACAGAAATTTCTTGAGCGTGATATGTTCGCTATTTTTTTTGCGGTGTGTTCCCGGAATGGATTGGTAAAGTTCATTAATTAGCTCACGAATTTCTTTTCGGCGATTGGCTTCATTGAGATTTTTTATAAATTTCTTTGTTTTTGGGTTAGTGTTGGCTGAGTAGGATAATGTTTTCCTGTTTTTACGATTAGGACAGGTATGATTGGGGGCACTTTTCTTTTTTACAATCCCGATGCAGGTTAATAGTAAATTTCTTTTTGTTGGTTTGATGCTTATAGTTGTTATATCTTTAAGAACATGATTGATGTCAGAATATAGCTTAGTCAGTTTTTTTCTTCTTCTGCATTCAGCGATGGCGCTGGCTATTCTTCCAGATTTATTATTCATTTGATCAATTGAGATGCACTCCTTATCCTTTTTGTCTCTGTTATGGTATTTAAACGATGAATATTTATTGTCCGGCTTTGCTATTTTTTGTTCATGTGGTCTCAATCTTTTGACTGAGGTTTCGTTTGAAGTATTTAATGGTTCCTTGTTGCATTGTTCATTTTTTTTATTTGCTGAATAATCAGGGTTTGTTCTTTTACGATTTATGCTGGCTGCATTATCTGAAGCTTTAATAGATGCCAGTATTGGAGAGTCAACTGCGCTATCATTGTGAGTTGTTGAGTATGAGATTTCCTGATGTGGCATACCAACAGATTGATGAGTGAATGACCTGAAAAATGGGATTTCACCCTGTGCGCCCGGTAAATATCTGGTTGGGGCAATACTAATGACAGAAGGCTTTGATGGTCCTGCTTCCTGAAGGGGTTGTGTTAACAGTTTAACCAAGGGAGATGTCTGTTGATAGGTTTTAGAGTGAATGCCGTCCATTTAACTACCCTTAATGGTTTTTAATTGCCTGATGAAATAGGAATATCAGGTGGCGAATCAGCCAGTATTTAGTATGTGTGTCTTGATGATCTCTTTACCTGTAAATGGTTAGTCATGTGTCTTTGAAACAATCAGGAATAAAAGTAGTCTGGAATTGTATATAAGTGTAATTCTTAATTATTTTTATTATGTCCGCTATCAATACCTCGGGTGAATTGTGCAATAACTTGCTATTAAATACCGAGATAGCCGTGCTTACCGGTAGTGATTTTGGTTTAATGGCAGTCATAACGTTGTGAAGAAACAGGTATTGGGGATGAAATGGTTAAAAGTTCTGGTCGTGAGCCTGAGTATTTTTCTGGCAGGGTGTCAGACGGTATCAACAACCAACTCAGGGACTATTGGTGTTCAGCGTGAGCAGAAAATGTTCTCTTTGCTCTCTGAAAGCCAGGTGAATGCCATGTCTGCCAGGGCTTATCAGGAAGCTCTGAATCAAGCTCGGGAAAAAGAAGTGCTGAACCGCAAGTCAGCAGATGTGAAACGTCTGCGCAGGATTGCTGACCGGCTGGTGTCCCATGTTGGTGTGTTCAGGCAGGATGCCCGAAGCTGGCAGTGGGAAGTTAATCTGATGACGGATAAACAGCTGAATGCCTACTGCATGCCCGGGGGCAAGATTATGTTTTACACCGGCATTATTGACACTCTGAAGCTGACGGATGATGAAATTGCCGCCATTATGGGACACGAAATGGCTCATGCACTCAGGGAACATGGGCGGGAGTCTATGTCTCAGGCCTATGCAGTGCAGTTGGGGCAGGATACCCTGGGGATTCTGCTGGGGGTCAGTCCTGAGTTAATGAGTGTTGGCAGTACCGTGGTAAATTATGCGCTTACCTTGCCTAATAGTCGTACCAATGAGGCCGAGGCTGACCTTATCGGTTTAGAGCTGATGGCCAGGGCTGGATATAACCCGGAGGCTTCTGTCAGCCTGTGGAAAAAGATGTCAGCGCAAAGTGGTGGCAGTGTGCCGGAATTTATGAGCACACACCCTTCCCACGATACCCGTATAAACGGGCTGAATGCCAATATCAGGAAAGTGGATCATCTTTACAGGCAGGCGATTAGCAAAAGCAATTAATCCATAAGTTCTACGGGATTGGCCGGATCCATACCGCTACTAAAAACCTGTGGTAATCATAGATTACTCAACACTGTTATGAGCCCCGGCCAATCCATTCTTCGTCAAAGACACTGATTTCTTTCCAACCATTTTCGCGTATTTTTCGATCGATGCTTCTGAGAAGTAAGGGGCCCGGCTTTTTCTGCATGAGGAACTGAACTAATAGCCGATGGGTCAGTCAGACCCATTAATCAGACAGTTCAAATTATAAGTTAGAACGGGGATATTTAAGTGTGAATACCTTCTCATTCAACGATTGTAATCGGATACCACCAGCAGCCCCGTTAGTCTCTGAACGAGAGGGTAAAGAAACTGAAAAATGCGTTATCTGCCTTGATGGTCTGGATAAAAGTCCCATTGCAGCAATGTTTCCCTGCACCCATATCCATCACAAGTCGTGCATTGATAAGTGGCTAAGTGGTCCAGGTCATGCCGATATTGGTTGCCCAATGTGTAAACGTAAAATTACTCATTGTTTGTACTCTGAGAAGACGCCACTCCACGTGGCAGCCGCCGGAGGTCGCTCTGATATTGTCAATGGCTTGCTTGAACACGGTGCCAATGCCAATGCCAGCACCAAGGACGGGATAACTGCCCTCCACTGCGCCGCTGGCAAAGGTGATGAGGCGACTATCAGGCATCTTGTCAAACAGGGTGCCGACGTCAATGCGCTCACAACAGCGGATTACCCTGAGACTCCGCTTCAGCTTGCGGTATTTAATGGTCATGAAGCGGCCATAACAGCTCTTATTGACTACGGTGCCGACATTAATGGCCACGCCCCGGATATAAGACGCCCACTTCACTTTGCAGCTGCAAATGGTTTCCTCAATATCATTGATGTTCTGCTTAACAAAGGTGCTGATATCAACATCGGTAGCAGGACCCCTCTGCATTTTGCGGTGGAACATGGAAAACATGATGCCATCCGGCTGTTGCTTGGCAGGGGTGCCAATATCAATGCCCAATCCTCACGGTTGTCAAAACAGTTTGGGTTTGAAATGGTAAGACACCTACTTATGAAAGTGGAAATGAGGGAGAGAACCGACAAATCGACGGTAAGTAACGGTGAAAGGGAAGGCTGCCAGAAACTGTACGGAAAAACACCGCTTCACATCGCTATTGACACCGGCCAGGCCGAGATCGTTGATCTCCTGCTGACCGCTGGTGCAGCCACTGATGTACTTATTGACAGTGGTGAGACGCTATGGAGCTGGATAAACAACGAAAACAAACTGACGGTACCGATAATCAGGTCGTTAACCCTTGCTATAAGTAACACTGAGGCACCCTGTGACGATATGCGTGCAGGATTACTCGGCGCATTGATTGAAATCAATGACTGGAACTTATTCGACCAATTGTTCGCCAATACCCCGAATGCGGACATTAATAAACTTCATTATCCAGGTTCCGGTCAGGGCGAAAGCTTCAGATGTACTAACGTACATAAATAATTCTGCCATGATACATTCTGCTTAATGCAGAGGTATGGTCCAAATGAACAGT